>JBEBWQ010000017.1:0-18517 GCA_040392075.1 Microbacterium sp. | reverse complement strand
CTGGAGGGCCTGCTCCGCGACGCCGCGGAGGGCAAGCTCATCTGGGCCGCCATCACCAGCGAGTACGGCACCCCCAACCTGATGACCGACGCCCGCACCAAGGCCGAGAAGGTCGAGGGCGGCTACCGCATCACCGGGCGCAAGAACTTCGGCACCAACTCCGCAGTCGCCACCCACGCCTCCACCACGGCGCGCTACGACGACCCGGAGAACGGGCCGCAGCTGCTGATGATGAAGATCGACCTGAAGGACCCGAACGTCCGCATCCACGACGTGTGGAACATGATGGGCATGCGGGCCACCCAGTCCAACGACCTCGAGTTCGACGGCGTGTTCGTCCCCGAGGCCGACGTGGTCAACTCCTTCCCGGTCGGGCACCTGGACGCCACCGTCACCGAGACCGTGTTCGGCTCCTCGCAGCCCGCCTTCGGCGCCGTGTACGTGGGCATCGCCGCCGGCGCCCTGGACTGGGCCAAGCAGCAGGTGCGCCGCCGCGGCCTGATCGACGACGCCCGCGCCCAGGACGCGATCGCCGACGCCGAGATCCTCATCGAGACCGCCCGTGCGCTCCTCTACCGCCACACCTCGCAGTTCGGCACCGAGGCGTACTACGAGGAGTTCGACATGCAGGAGATCGTGGCCAGCAGCGCGCTGGTCAAGTACGTCTGCACCGAGAACGCCGTGAAGGTGTTCCACCGCCTCATCGACGTGGTCGGCGGCGCCGCCTACGTCAAGTCCCTCCCCTTCGAGCGCATGTGGCGCGACGTCCAGGCGGGACTGTTCATGCCCGTGTCGTCGTTCGCGGCGCACGAGTTCATCGCGGCGAGCTCCCTCGGGATCGAGCTCGCCCCCACCCACGGCAGCCTGCGCAAGGAGAACTGAATCATGAGCAACGAGAGCACCGAGCCGGTCCGCGCCCTCATCTGCATCGGCGTGCGGGACGCGTTCTTCGCCGCCGACGCCGCCGAGCGCAAGCTCGTCTTCGAGGCGACCAAGGCGGCCTTCGCCGACCTCACCGGCCGTTTCGGGGTGAGCATCATCGGCACCTTCGACGACGACACCCTCCAGGTCGGCCCGTCGAACGCCGCGCCGTGGACCGCCTACATCCTGATGGACACCCCGGGCTACGACGCCGTCCGCGCGATCTGCAACATCATCCGCGAGACCCCCGTGGGCGAGCACCAGATGTGGCACTACTACAAGGTCGAGGCGCGGCTGGGCCGCTCCCTGTTCTTCGGCAACGAGTGAGCAGCATGACCGAGAGCAACAGGAAGTCTGCGCTCATCACCGGTGCGGCGCAGGGACTGGGCGAGGCGATCGCCCGGCGCCTGCACGCCGGCGGCTTCCGCGTGGCGGTCGCCGACATCAACGGCGCGCTCGCGCAGGAGGTCGCCGCCTCGCTCGACCCGATCGGGGAGACCGCGCGCGCGGTCACGGTCGACGTCTCCGACGTGGACTCGATCCGCGCCGCCTACGCCGACCAGGTCGCCGCCTGGGGTGCCCCGGACGTGCTGGTGAACAACGCCGGCCGCACCCCGCGCATCTCGGTGTGGGACATCACCCCCGAGGACTGGGACAGCATCATGGAGACGAACCTGCGCTCCTACCTGGTGCTGTGCCAGCTCGCGGGCGCCGACATGCGCGAGGCCGGCTGGGGCCGGATCGTCAACATGGCCTCCTTCGCCGGCCAGCAGGGCGGCCTCGTCGCCGGGGCCCACTACGCGGCGTCGAAGGCGGGCATCCTGGTGCTCACCAAGATCTTCGCCAAGGAGCTCGCCGCGCACGGCGTGACCGTCAACGCGATCACCCCGGCGGCGATCCACACGCCGGCGATGGGCAGCGACGAGGACGCCGCGGCGATCGGCAAGACCCTGCCGGTCGGCCGCGTCGGCACCTCGGAGGACGTCGCCGAGGCGGTGGCCTACCTGGTGGGCCCGCACAGCGGCTTCGTCACCGGCTCGACGCTCGACGTCAATGGCGGCGTGTTCATGCGCTGAGCGCGCGCCCGCCGGAACGGCCCGTCTCCTCCGGGAGGCGGGCCGTTCCGCATCCCGGGCCCCTTCGCCCGGCTTCGCCTCGCCGCGCCCGTCCTCCTCCTCGTCCGGGGCGAGGACATATGCCGGGACGAGTACGGGTGCGGCGTCGCGATCCTCGTGCGGGCATATCTCCCCCTCCGGCGGCATCGCCCATCCGCGCCGGATGACGGGAACCGGGAAGGAGCACCTCCGCGCAGGATGATGAGGGAGCGACCGCGCGGCCGATACAGTGGGGGCATGAGCGAGGAGACGGCGCCGGCGCCGCAGAGCCCGGCCTACGGCGCCGGGCACGATGCGCTCATCCGCGCCACGGTCCGCGTCGTCGCCCGCAGGGGGCTGCGCGGGATGACCTTCCGCGCCGTCGCCGAGGAGGCAGGCGTCCGCAACAGCCTCATCACGTACCACTTCGGCAACCGCGAGACCCTGCTGGTCGAGACGGTGAAGTGGGTCGTGGCGGAGTCCCTGAGCCGCACCCTGCCGACCGACGCGGAGACGATCGACGCCGGCTTCGTCCACGCGCTGCTGGCGATGGTGCGCGCCGACCCGGACATCCAGGTCTTCCACTACGAGGTCCTCCTGGAGGCGCGCCGCAATCCCGCGCTGCACGATCTCGCGGAGCTCCTCGTCGAGGGCTACCTGGCCGGCCTGGAACGGATCCTCATCGAGCGCGGGCACCCGCGTCCGCAGGCGCTGGCACGGCTGCTGCACGCCACCTTCGACGGGCTGGTGCTGCAGGAGGTCACCACGCCCT
This sequence comes from Microbacterium sp., assembly GCA_040392075.1. Lineage (GTDB taxonomy): Bacteria > Actinomycetota > Actinomycetes > Actinomycetales > Microbacteriaceae > Microbacterium. Next base: position 15,730 of record JBEBWQ010000017.1, on the reverse strand, counting down.
CGCTGCGCGGCACCGACGCCGCCCTGGACCTCATCGCCGAGCTCGTCGCCGCCGACCACCCGGCCCTGCACTGAGGAGCGGCTCCCAGGCGTCCTGCGATGTCGTCCCGGGCGCCCTGTCCCCCGGTCCGCCGAGCCCGCCGTCTCCTCCTGCCCTCCCCGCCTGCGCGACCTCGGAGCGCAAGGCTGACGCTCCGCCCCCGCCGTGCAGGCGGACGCGCTCGCTGCACCGCCGCGAACCGCCGCCCTGCGCCGGATGCCGGCGCCCCCAGCGACGCAAGACCGGCCGGCCCCGAAGGTCCGCCTCCGCGCAGGACGACGGGGAGGCGGACCAGGACCTCAGCCCAGGTTGATGAAAGTCGACTGGGTCTCGGTGAACTCCTCGATGGCGTACTCTCCCATCTCCCGCCCCCAGCCGCTCAGCCCGAAGCCGCCCCAGGGCGCCCCCGGGTCGATCAGCGGGAGCTGGTTGACGAACACGGTACCCGCGCGCAGGCGCTTCGGCAGGGTGTGCGCGGTGCGCAGGTCCTGGGTCCAGATCACGGCGGCGAGGCCGTAGTCCACGTCGTTGGCCCGCGCGACGGCCTCGTCGAGGTCGTCGTAGGGCATGATCGACAGCACCGGGCCGAAGATCTCCTCCTGGGCGATGCGCATGTCGTCCTTCACCTCGGTGAACACCGTCGGCCGGTAGAAGAAGCCGTTGCCCAGATCCCCGCCGACGCGCTCCCCGCCGGTGACCAGCTGCGCACCCTCGGCGATGCCGCTGCGCACCAGCGCGTGCACCCGGTCCAGGTGCTCCTCCGAGACGAGCGGCCCGATCACCGTCTCCGGGTCCGCGCCCGGGCCGATCGGCAGCGCGTCGGCCGCGGCGGCGATCTTCTCGGTGAACTCCGCCGCCCGCGAGCGGTGCACGAAGAAGCGGGTGAACGCCCCGCATGCCTGGCCGGTGTTGAACAGCGCACCCTGCAGGTTGCCGATCACGGCCGCGTCGATGTCGGCGTCGGGCAGGATGATGCTCGGCGCCTTGCCGCCGAGCTCCAGGCTCACGCGCTTGAGGTCGTCCGCCGCGACGCGGACGATCTCCTGGCCCACCGCGGTCGAGCCGGTGAAGGAGATCGCATCCACCCCGCGATGCCGGACCATGGCCTTGCCCACCTCGGGGCCGCCGGTGAGGAGGTTCACGACGCCCGCGGGCACCCCGGCCTCGCGGATGAGCTCGACCAGGCGCACGGTGGAGAGCGGGGTCTGCTCGGCGGGCTTGACCACTACGGCGTTGCCGGTGGCCAGCGCCGGAGCGATCTTCCAGGCGGCGATCGCCAGCGGGAAGTTCCACGGCGTGATGATGCCGACCACGCCCAGCGGGACCCGCTGCTGATAGGTGAACTGGTTCGGGATGGAGACCGGGGACACCTTGCCCTCGATCTTCGTCGTCCAGCCCGCGTAGTAGCGGAACACCTGCGCTGCCAGCGGGATGTTCGCCATCATGGCGATGCCGTACGGCTGTCCCTGGTCCTGGCTCTCCAGCGCGGCGAGGGCGTCGGCGTTCTCCTCCAGCAGCTCGGCGACGCGCCAGAGGATGCGCCCGCGGGCGTCGGGCGACATCGTCGTCCACTCCTCCGACTCCAGGCCGGCGCGAGCGGCCGCCACCGCCCGGTCCACATCGGCGGGCGTCGCCTCGGCGAACGCGCCGAGCGCCTCCCCGTTGGCCGGGTTGTAGGTGGTCCCGGTCGCGCCGTCGGACGCGTCCACCCAGTCATCGCCGATGAGCAGCTTCGTCGCGGTCATGTCGTTCTCCTTCGTGACGGTGCCGGGCTGCTCGTGCGGCTCCGGCGGGATCGATTCTCGTGCGGTGTGGTCAGGATCGCGGCGCGATCAGGTCGAGTCGGGCGGGACGCCCGGGACGGTGACGGGCAGTGCCGGCGGACCGGCTGCGGCCTGATAGGCCTCGGCGATGCCGAGCACCCGCAGCTCCCCGCCCTCGGGGCCGTTGACGAGCAGGGACAGCGGCAGTCCGCGGCGGGCTGGGCCGATGGGCACGGCCAGGCTGGGCAGGCCCACACCGCTCCAGTAGCCGGTGTGCACCGACGGGAGGAAGGAGGTGGGCGCCAGGGTCGACACCGCCGTCATCGGCGGGGCGTCCAGGTGGCAGGTGGGGGTGACGATCGCGTCGACCCCGTCGAAGAGCACGGCGAGATCGCGGCGGTTCGCGGCGCGCACCCGCTGAGCGGCCAGGTAGTCGGATGCGGCGATGCTCCGCCCGGCGTCGAGCAGGATCCGGGTGGCCTGGGTGAGCTCGGCCGGACGGGCGTCGCGCAGCGGCCCCCACTGCGCGCTGGCCTCGGCCATCATGCTGAGCAGCGCCGCCGCGGTGCCGGCGCCGTAGCGGGGCAGGCGGACCTCGATCAGCTCGGCGCCGAGATCGCGGAGCACCCGCAGGGCCGCGTCGAAGCGCTGCGGCTGATCGGGGTCGATCAGCTCCACCTCGTCGTCCAGCCGGTCCACGCCGATGCGCACCCCGGCGAGCCCGGTGCCGGGAGCGCGGCGCGGTGCCCGGGCCCGCGCCCGGGCCAGGGCATCGGGATCGGCGATCGCCTCGAACACCTCCCGGCAGATCGCCGCGGTGGGGGCGATCGGTCCGACGTGGTCCAGGCTCGCGCCGAGGGGCATCACGCCGTCGCGCGGCACAGCGCCGTACCCGGGCTTGAACCCGGTCACCCCGCACATCGCGGAGGGGATGCGGATGCTGCCTCCGGTGTCGGTGCCCAGCGCCGCCCGGAAGAAGCCGGCGGCCACCCCCGCCGCCGACCCCGAGCTGGAGCCGCCGGGGAAGCGCGCGGGGTCGTGCGGGTTCCGCGGAACGGGGAAGGGCTTCCCCTCCTCCGGCACCCCGTAGGCGAGCTCCATCGTGGTGGTGGTGCCCACGAGGATCGCCCCCGCCTCGCGCAGCCGCCGGGTGGCGACCGACTCCTCGGCCTCCTCACCCCACCCGTCCGCGAACGCCGCGCTCTGACCGGTCGTCGGTCCGAGACCTGCGCGGATGACGTCCTTCACCCCGATGGTGACGCCCTCCAGCGGACGCAGCGGCAGTCCTCGGGCGACCCGTTCGTCGGCCTCCGCCGCGCGCTCGGCCGTGTCCCCGGCCCGGGCGATGAAGACGCCCACGACGGCGTCGGAGGCCTCGGCGCGCGCCCGCTCCGCGGCGAGCTCGGCGGCGACGGTCGTGGTCCCCGCGCGGAGGGCCCCGTGGAAGGCGGCAACGCTCTCGAACGCGGTCATCGCCGCCCCTCCCCGATGCTCTCCGGCCCGGCGCCCCCGGGGGCTGCTGCAGCGGCGATCCCGGCGTCGCCCCCGGCACCACCCCGGACCGGACCGAACGGCAGCACGGCCGGATAGGCGGGCGAGGGCAGCAGGTCCAGCTCCGCGGCGGTCGCGCGGACCACGGCGCACAGTCCCGCCACGTCCCCGGTCAGGGTGCGCACCGCCCGCTCCTCGGCGTCCGCCGGTTCGTCCGTCATCTCGCTCATCTCTCGGAATCCCGTGACTGCGCCCCGCCCGCAATCCGGCTCAGACCTGCGCGAGCAGGCGCGCCCGGTCCTGGACGATGTGGCCGGCGGTCTTGGCGGCGAAGGCCTCGATCGAGATCATCGGGTTCACCCCGGGCGCCGTGGGCAGCGCCGAGGCGTCGGCCACGTAGACGCCCCGCACGTCGTGCAGCTCGCCCCGGCCGTCCACCACGGAGGTCTCGGGGTCGGTGCCGGTGGCCGCGCTTCCGGACTGGTGCGCCGACAGCGAGAGGATGTCGCGGGCGGACAGGCCGCGCAGCCGGTCCAGGAACGCCTCGAAGTCCTCGCCCTCGCGCCAGCGCGGGTCGGCGGGCAGGAAGGTGAAGATCTCCACCGCTCCGGAGGCGCGGAGCGTCCGGGCCAGCTCCACGTGGCAGTCGCGGACGTTGTCCAGGTCCACCGGATCGTCCAGGCCCCAGGCCACCAGCGGCAGCCCGTCCTGGCCGCGTCGCACGGTGCCGGCGGCGTAGTCCCGGGTGAAGCCCCAGATGCCGCCGATGTGCTTGAGCCGGGTCTGCGCGCGCTTGTGCTGCTCGCCGCTGTGCCAGGGGGTGAGGCTGGTCCAGAAGCCGAGCCCCATCGGCGCCGACTCCATCTCGAAGCCGTGCCCGTGCCGGAGCTGCGCGAACTCGTGCGAGATGGTGGTGAGGATCTGCCCCGCCCAGGCGTTCAGCTCCTCCTCGTACACCCCGCTCATGAAGTAGGAGGGGTGGATGTGCAGGTTCTCCCCCACCGCCGGACCGCCGATGCCGGAGGACTCCAGCAGCAGGGGCGTGGCCAGGGCTCCGGCGGCGAGCACGACGATCGGCGCGTCCACGACGATCTCGCGGGCGTCCTCCCCGGCCCCGTGCACGGCCCGCACGCCGAGCGCCCGGCCGTCCTCGGTGTGCACCTCGGTGACGTCGCAGTTCGCCAGCAGCAGGGCGCCGTGGTCGCTGGCGTCCTGCAGGAAGGTCTTCATGGTGGACTGCTTGCAGCCGGTCAGGCATCCCGCGTTGCACTCACCGCAGTAACGGTCGTCGGCGTCGCGCGCGTTGCGGGGCACGTCCTCGCGGGCCAGGCCCCGGGCGTCGAAGCCGTGGTTCAGCAGCTGGTTGGCCCGGTTGTGCCGGGTGTTCGCGGTGGTCGCGTTGACGCGGGTCATCACCCGGGCGAGGTGCGCGCCGAAGGTCTCGGGGTCCGCGTCCTCCATCCCGGCCCCGGTCCACTCCGCCAGCACGTAGTCGGGCGTGGGCAGGCTCGCCATCGAGTTGACGGTGGTGCCGCCGCCCACCGTGGACCCGGCGAGCAGGCCCGCACTGGCGTCCGTGGACCAGGCGAACCCGCCGCCGAGGTACAGGTTCGGGAAGGAGAGCGCCTCCAGCTGCGGCAGGTCGGGCTCGTTGCGATAGGAGCCCTTCTCCAGCACCAGCACCCGCAGTCCGGCCTCGGCCAGGGTGGCCGCGGCCACGCCGCCGCCCGCCCCGGATCCCACGACCACGGCGTCGGCGGTCAGCGTCACCGGTCCGGCACCCGCCGGGAGCTCCTGCGTGCGCAGGGTCTTGGGGAACTCCGCCGCGCTCGGCGGGGCCAGCCGCGGGCCCGGATAGCCGATGACCTCCCAGGTGGGGTTGCTCTGCGCCTCGTCCGGGTTGGTGTAGAACATCGCGAAGACCGTGCTCTGCAGGATGATCGCGCCCGGATAGGTCTTCGGGTCGGCGAGGGCCTGCCGCCAGCGCCGCTCCCGCTCCTCCGCCGGGGCCTGGGCGAACCCCTCGCCCAGCCCCTCCACCGTGCGCGCGATGAGCGCGCGCACGTGCGGGGACCAGCCGGGAAGCACGACGAGCAGGATCTGATCGACACCCTGATCGACGGCGCTGAGGCCCATCAGCCGGTCGTAGGCGGCATCGCCGGTGTCGGAGGCGACGCGCGGGACCAGGGTCTCGCAGATCGCGCGGATGGTCTCGGGCGCGGGGGTCTCGGCCATGAGGGGCTCCTTCGTCTCGGGTGTGCGGACGGACGGGGACGGAACGGACGGGTGCGGGCGACGGCCCTAGCCGCGTGCGCCGCCGCGGCTCTGGAACCGGTCGAGCAGGATCGCCAGGATCAGCACGGCGCCGGTGACGACGCCCTGCCACCAGGCGGAGACGCCCATGAGGCCCATGCCGTTCTGCAGGAAGATGATGAGCAGGATTCCGATGACGGTGCCGCCGACCCCGCCGCTGCCGCCCATGAGGCTCGTGCCGCCGAGCAGGACCGCCGCCGCGGCGGTGAGCGCCAGCGAGCCGCCCGCCGTCGGCGAGGCCGAGGCCAGCCGCGCCGCGTCCAGCACGCCGGCGAGGCCCACGAGCATTCCGCTGGTGGCATATACGGCGATGTACACGGCGTCGACGTTGATTCCGGCCAGGCGGGCCGCATCGCGGTTGCCGCCGACGGCGTAGATCGCCCGGCCGAAGGAGGTGTAGGTCAGCACGTAGCCGGCCAGGAGGACCACCACCAGGGCGAGGATCGCCGGCACCGGCACCCCGAGGACGCGCCCGTTGCCCAGGGTCTCCATCAGCCCGCCCGGCGGGGTCGGGATGGTGCTGGTCCGCCCGTTGGTGATGACGTTCAGCACGCCGCCGAACAGCGACATGGTGGCGAGGGTCACCACCAGGAAGTTCAGCCGCACCTTGCCGATCAGCACGCCGTTGACGCCGCCGCCCAGGATCGCGCCGGTCATCATGCCGAACAGCACGGCGAGGATCGGCGGGAGGCCGGCGTTGATGGTGGCCCAGGCCACGTAGCCGGCGGCCGCGAAGATCGCCCCGATGGAGAGGTCGAAGCCGGCCGAGAGCAGGATGAAGGTCAGCCCCACCGCCGAGATCGCCAGCGCGGAGTTGCTGGCCAGCACGTTGAAGATGTTCGCCGTGGTGAGGAAGAACGGCTGGGTGATGCTCAGGTAGACCAGGAGCACGACCAGGGCGATCAGGGCGCCGCCGAAGCCGCGCAGGCGGTGCAGGAAGGCGCTGCCGACGCCGGAGACCTTCGGCGGGGTCTCGATGAGGGCGGTGGACACGGCGGGGGTGGGGTCAGACACGGTGTACTCCAGCGATTTCGACGGCGATGTCCGCCTCGTCCAGCCCCGCGGTGGGGAGGTCGGCGGTGATGGTGCCCCGGAACAGGGTGAGGACGCGGTCGCACAGACCGATGAGCTCGGCGTTCTCCGAGGAGCTGACCAGGATCGCGCAGCCCTGCCGAGCGAGATCCCGGAGCACCCGGTAGATCTCCGACTTGGCCCCGACGTCGACCCCTCGGGTCGGCTCGTCCAGCAGGAAGACGGCCGGCTTCTGGCTGAGCCAGCGGCCGATCACCACCTTCTGCTGGTTGCCGCCGGAGAGGCCGCCCACCCGCAGGAACGGATCGGGCGGGCGGATCTGGAACTCGTCCATCGCCCGCTTCACGGCGCGCTGCCCGCTCTTCGCGTTCAGCGGGAGCAGGTTCATCCGGTTGTTCATGACCATGGTGAGATTGGCCGCGATCGTCTGCGTGCCCACGATCCCCTCGGCCTTGCGGTCCCCGGTGACGAAGGCCAGTCCCTGCGACACCGAGCGCCGGGGCGTGCGCCGGTCGTACTCCCGGCCGGCGACCCTCACCGATCCCGTCGAGGGCATTGCGCCGAAGATCGACCGGACGATGTGCACGTTGCCGCTGCCGACGAGGCCCGCCAGTCCCACGATCTCCCCCGGCCGCACGTCGAAGCTGACCCCGTTCAGGCCCTTGCCGGCGGCGAGGTCGCGCACCTCCAGGACCGGCGGCGCGGCGAGGTCGACCCGGTCGCGCGCCACCTCGCGGTGGAAGTAGTCGTCCAGGTCGCGGCCGACCATGAGGCGCGTGATCGCCGCCTCGTCCACCTCGGCGACGGGCTCGGTGGCCACCGCCCGGCCGTCGCGGATCACGGTGACCAGGTCCGCGACGGGGGCGATGTCCTGCAGCCGCTGCGAGATGAAGGCGATCGCGAGGCCCTGCTCCTTCATCCGGTTGATGATCTCGAACAGCGCCTCGGCGCGTTCGTCGGTGAGCGAGCTGGTGGGCTCGTCGAAGATCACCACCCGGGGATCGGAGGCGACCGCGCGGGCGATCGCGACGATCTGCTTGTCCCCCGGCGGCAGGCTGGCCACCGGCCGCCGGGGGTCGAGCGCGGAGCCGAGCTGCGCGAGGGCCTTCGCCGCGCGCTCGTGCACCTTCGACCAGTTCACCCGGCCGGCGGCGCGGGGCAGGTTGCCCAGGAGGATGTTCTCGCCCACGCTCAGTGCGGGGACGAGCGGCACCTCCTGGGCGACCATGGTGATGCCCGCCCTGGTCGCCTGGAGGGGGGTCGCGTACGACACCGGCTCGCCCTGGAAGAGGATCTCGCCGGAGGTGGGCGAGTACTCGCCGCAGGCGATCTTCATCAGGGTCGACTTGCCCGAGCCGTTCTCGCCCAGCAGCGCATGGGCGACTCCGGGGGTGAAGGAGAAGTCGACGCCTTTGAGGGCGGCGGTCCTCCCGAAGCGCTTCTCGATCGCGCGCAGTTCCAGGATCGGCTCGGGCATGGCGGGGGCGTCCCTCCCTCGGTGACGGTCAGGGGTGGTGTCGGCGGCGGTCAGGCGATCTTGGTGATCTCGGGCGCGCAGCCGGCGTTGGCGCAGGTCAGGGTGCCGTCTCGGATCTCCTTGATCGCGGCGTCCCAGGTGCGACGGGTGTCGACGTTGTCCTTGGTGTACACCTCGCCGGGGACCTCGACCCATTCCGGCACGCTCTGGCCGTTCAGGAGGGCGTTGACCATCGCCGCGGCCATCAGGCTCTGGCGCCACGGCACCACGTCGAAGGTGGCGGTGATGCGCCCCTCCTTGATCGCGGCCACCGCGTCGGTGTCGCCGTTCTGGCCGACGAGGATCGCGTCGGTGATGCCCGCGTTCTTCAGCGCGACCGAGGCGCCGATCGAGGAGGAGTCGTTGTAGGACATGACCGCCTGGATGTTGCCGTTGTTCGCGGTGATCGCCTCCGCGACCGCCTGCTCGGCGCCGGCGATGTCGTCGGTGCGGTTCTCCACTGTGGTGAGCCAGTTCATGTCCGGCGCCTGCGCGGCCAGCTGCTCCTGGTACTGCTGCACCATGACCTGCAGGAACGGCACCGGCACGCCCAGGCCCACGCCGATCACGTTGCCCTCGCCCCCGGTCCTCTCGGCCACGAGCTCGGCGAGCACCTTGGGCCCGCCATACATGCCGCCCGAGTCGAGGTTGGCGTCCAGCGGGGCGATGTCGTCGTCCGGCGAGAGCACGGCCGAGACGCCGAGGACCTTGATCCCGGCGTCCTTGGCGCGCTTGATCGCGGGGAGCAGGGTCTCGTAGGCGCCAGCTGGCATGAACACGATCGCGTCGACGCCCTGCGCGATGAACTGGTCGAAGTCGCTGGCCTGCTTGCCGGCGTCCAGCTGCGCGTCGAGGCCGATGACCTCCCAGCCGTAGATCTCCTCGCCCGCGGCGATGAAGGCGTCCATGTTGGCCGCCAGCACCGACTGTCCGCCGGAGGGGCTGGAGTAGCCCACGACGAACGAGTCCGCGGCGGGCCCCTCCGAGGCGTCTCCCCCACCGGCGGGTGCCGGGGTGCCGGTCGAACAGCCCGTGAGGACGAGGCTCAGGGCGAGACCGGCGGAGACGAGCATTCCGCCGAGCGCCCGACGAGTGGAACGGTGCATGTGATTCTCCATCTGTCATGTCCGGAAGGACGGTGGTGGTGCGTTATCGGGATGTGCCTCCCGCTCCCGGCCCGGAAGCGGGAGATGCGGATCGGGCTGTCAGTTGCCATCGAACTCGACCGGGGGGTCTGCGGCGATCGGAAGATGAGGCGATGCACCCGGGGGCTGCCTTCCCCCCACCCCCGACAAAACCCCTACGCGACCGGGACACGCCTCCCTCGGCCGCTCCGGGGCCGGCGGACTCAGACCCGCAGATCCGCCAGGAAACCGGTGACGGCGGCGGCGACCTCCTCGGGCTTCTGCTCCATGAGCGGGATCATGCCGCCGGCGATGTCGGCCACACGGCGGTCCGGGGCGTTCGGGAAGGCGGCGGCGAAGGCCTCCGTGCCCCCGTAGCTGAACGGGTCGTCGGTGGCGGCCAGGAACAGCAGGGGCGCGGAGACCGCGACGACGCGCTCCTCCATCACGTAGCGGGCACAGGCGATGTGCCCGTCGGCGGGGGCCACGCCGGGGGCCAGGGCGTCCCGGATGAAGCGGTCGAGCAGGTCGGGACGGCCGGCCGGATAGAAGGGCAGGCGCTTGGCCCAGAGCACGGAGAGGTGGCCGCCGTCCTCCTCGACCTCGGCGACGTCCACGTCCTCCTCGCCGTGGCCTCCGGAGAGGTCCTCGCCGAGGACCGCCGTGCGATAGGCGGCGTCGCCGAACACGCCGGCGGAGAGGATCACGGCGGCCAGACGCGCGGGGATGCGGGCCGCGACCTCCACGGCCACGAAGGCGCCGGTGTGGTGGCCCAGCAGCGCGAAGCGGTCCAGGGCCAGCGCGTCGGCCAGGGCGACGACGCCGTCGGCGTACTGCTCGATCGTCGGCGTGCCCTCCGGTTTGGCCGACATGCCGAAGCCGTACATGTCCATGGCGATGACGCGGCGGCCCGCCGCCAGGAGCGGCTGCACCTCACGGAACTCGTCCGCGGAGCGCGGGGTCTGGTGCAGCAGGAGCAGCGGGACGCCCTCCTCCGGCTCGGCACCCGCGGCCTCCGCGTAGTGGAGCTGGCCGAGCGGGGTGTCGGCATAGCCGTAGCGGATGTGCGGAGCGCTCACGCGGGGTCCTCCCTGGGCGGTCGGGGGCTGCAGTCATGCCACTCTTCCCACGCTTCCGGCCACCCGCCAGAACCCGTTCCATTGTCTGGAACGCCCCGGTGCGCGGGGTTCCGCCGGGAACGACGAAGACCCCGCACCGATCGGTGCGGGGTCTTCGCGCAGAGGTCTCAGTAGAGCTCGATGACCAGCTTCGGGGTCTTCGCCCGGGAGACGCAGATCGCGATCTGCTCGCCCGCCTCCTTCTCGGCCTTGGAGAGGCAGTTGTCGCGGTGGTCGGCGACGCCCTCGAGGAGCCCGCTGACGCAGGAGCCGCAGATGCCCTCCTCGCAGGACTTGAACACCTCGATGCCGTTCTCCTCGAGCACGGAGAGGATCGACTTGTCAGCGGGGATGTCGAACTCCTCGCCGGTGTCCAGCTCCACCTGGAAGGCGATGTCGCCCGAGGTGTCGATGGCCTCGGCCTCGAAGTGCTCGATGTGCACGCTGTGCTCGCCGACGACGGGTGCGAAGACCTCTTCCACGGCGTTCATGAAGCCCACCGGCCCGCAGGTGTACACGTGGCTCTTCTTCGTCACCCGCGGCAGGATCGTGCGGTAGAGGTCCGGCTGCTCGTCGCGCGGGACGCCCCAGTGCAGCGCCACCTTGTCGGCGAACTCCGCCCGGTTCTCCAGGAAGTCGACGAAGGCCGCCTCCTCGCGGCTCCGCGCGAAGTAGTGCAGCTCGAAGTCCTCGTTGCGGCTGTGCAGCTCGTAGGCCATCGCCAGCAGCGGGGTGACCCCGATGCCGCCGGCCATGAGGATGTGACGGTCGGCGTCCTCCGCGATCGACAGCAGGTTGCGCGGCTTGCTGATGAGGACGCGGTCGCCCTCCTTCACCTGATGCAGCGCGACGCTGCCGCCGCGCGGCCCGTTCTCGCGCTTGACCGCGATGAGGATCGAGGACGGGTCCCCCGGGGCGCTGCACAGCGAGTACTGCGAGAGCACCCCGGTGGGACCGGTCACGTCGACATGGGCTCCGGCCTCCCAGCGCTGCTGGAAGGGCAGGCCGTCCTCGCGGACCAGACGCAGCGTGCGGATGAGCGGAGTCTCCTCCGTCACCTCCGCGACGCGGACGGCCAGGCCGCTCACAGCAGGAAGCCCGCCGCTTGCAGCTCGTCCTCGCTGTCGATGAGGCGGATCGCCTTCAGGGCGATGCGGTCGTCGGCAGGGGTGGCGCCGAAGCGGATCACGTGCTCGACGTCGCCCGCCCAGAGACGGTGGTCGCCGCGCTTGTAGGCCACGCAGATCTGCGCCGAGCGCAGGCGCACCTCGGAATCACTCACCTCGGCCGGAACGAAGCGGCCCAGCGTGCGCGCCGTGGTGGCCGAGTCGACCGCGGAGATCGCGTATCCCTCGGTCAGGCGCACCACGCGCGAGCGGCGCATCGTGTCGTTGTCGAAGATGAGGTTCAGGTGCTCGTGGAAGTTCTCGGTCTCCCGGTCGACCGGGACCACGTAGATGCCGTCCTCGGAGTAGAGCTCCTGCCAGACGGTGTACTCCTTGCGGTCCAGCAGCTCCGCCTCGAGGGAGATGAGGTCGATCGCGCGGGCGACGCGCGGGTCGGCCGCGGAGACCTCGGCGTAGGACAGCGGCCGCTTGTACGTGCTCCGGCCCGTGAGCCAGGCACCGGGCTTGACCTGATTGGCCGGCGCGGTGTCGACGGTGTCAGTCATCGGCCATCATCTCCTTCCACTTGTGGTACGCGGTGCGCATACCGGTCTCGTCGGTCGAGTGCGAGGTCGGCCATCCCTCGTCGTTGATCTCCTCGCGGGCGAAGCCGCGGTTGACCATGATCGGCAGCTCCGGCCCGCCGACGGAGCCGCGCTGGACGCGGTCCCAGCCCTCGGCGTCGTCCGGGGTGCCGAACCCGAAGGGGCCCTGGAAGTTCTCGTGCGCGCGCATGCGCTCCTGGTTGACCCGGTCGGTGATCTCCGGCGGGCCGTCGGGGCCGAGCGCGATGTGCTCGATGATCGTCTCATCCACCGACACCGGACGGAGGGTGCGGAAGAAGGAGATCGACATCGAGACGTTCGGGAACAGGTTGAGGTTGAAGCCCGTGCCGTGCATCGAGTGCACGAGCCGGCGGATCTCGTCCTCGGCGACGCCCTTCTCCCGCAGGTCCGCCACCAGCCCGTCGAAGCGCGGCTGCAGCGGCTCGCTGCCGTCGTCCGCGGCCAGGTCGGTGTGCTCGGGGACCATCTGCATGACCGAGTGGCCGTTGCCCAGGGCGTGCGTGATCGACTTGGGGTCGGTCATGAAGCTCATCATGTCGGCCGTCTCCTCGTCGACGGTCGCCATCCAGGAGCGGTGCACGATCGGGAAGTGGTACCCGTCGGTGGTGTTCTCCAGCTGGATCTTCCAGTTGCCCTTGAAGGAGAACCGGAAGGTGCCGAGGACCTTGATCGGGTAGCCGCCGCCCTGCGCCATGAACAGGTCGATCCAGTGCTTCACGTCGCCGAGGAAGTCCTCCAGCGGCTCCGCGTCGTGGTCGAAGGTCGCGAAGATCATGCCGTTGTAGGACTCGGTGCGCAGCTTCTTCAGCCCCATGTCCTTCTTGTCCATGATCCCCTCGTACCCGTCGGGGTAGGGGATGCCGCGCAGCGCGCCGTCCAGTCCGTAGGACCAGGCGTGGTAGGGGCAGGTGAAGCCGTTGACCTGACCGGAGCGGGTCTCGCAGACCGTCGCGCCGCGGTGGCGGCAGCGGTTGAGCAGGGTGTGGACGTTGCCCTTGCGGTCGCGCGTGACGATCACCCGCTGGCGTCCCACGTACGTCGTCTTGAAGGACCCTGCCTTCGGCAGCTCGCTCGCGTGCGCGACCCAGATCCAGGTCTTCTCGAAGATCTTCTCCATCTCTTCTTCGAAGATCTCCGGATCGGTGTACATGCGACCGGCGACGCGGTCGTCAAGCACCAGATCGGACGGGGCGAGTTCGTAGATGTTCTCTTCGGTGAACTCGATAGTCATCGTGCCTCCCTCGGGGTGCGTGTGCGGCCCGCCGCCGACGGGACTGCAGACGGGGCCTATGACTACGTTAGGCCGTTTCGCACGGGCGCGACATGCCGAAACGCTATCGGGACTCTACGGGAATCCCCTATGCCGGTACGGCGCACTGCGGCTCCACATCCGCCGCGCCCACCGCGTAGCCTGAACACCATGAGCGCACAGGCACTGGACGGCACCGCCGATCCGTCGCCCCTGACCTCCCTGGAGGCCCCCCTGACCGCGGCGGGGAACTTCCTGGCCGGCGTGGGCGCGCGCGCCCACGGCCTGACCGCCTGGGACGAGGCCCCCGTCGAGGCGCACGAGCGGCTGCTGGAGGGCATCGAGGAGGCCATCGCCCAGCTGCAGCGGGCGGCCGATGTCACCCGGGAGCTGATCTCCCGGCGGCACGCAGCGCCCGCGCTCCCCGGTCCCGGCGCCGCGGATCCCTCCACGGCCCGCTGACGCCCCGCCCGTCCGCTCCTCGTCCGCGCCACCGGCTAAGGGAATCTTCAGCCCGCGCCGCGCAATCCCGCGTTCCCCGACCGGCTCCGAGCGCCTAGGCTCGAAGTGCCGGGACCGTTCCCGCCCGGCACGATTCGTCCGCGGAAGGAGTGCCTGATGCTTCGTCTTGACGTTCCCGAGGATCAGCGTCGCATGACCCTGATGTGCTACAACGACAACTTCGGCTATGGCTGGAAGCACGTCGACCTGTTCACCCATGATCTCGAGGGCAATGAGCTGAACTGGGTGCACTGGGGTGTGCCGGAAGACGGCCCGGAGGCCGCCGACAGGGTGACCGCCCGGATCGAGCCGTCCCTCAAGCGGGTCACGGACTGGCAGCACCACCTCAGCCCCTTCGGCCAGGACTACTGGATCGCCGAGGTCGTCTGGGACGACCGGGCCGCATGAGCGCCGCGCCGGACCTCTTCGCCCCGTGGTCGCTCGGCGAGCTCGTCGCCGAGCTGCGCAGCGGCCGCACCACGCCCGCCCGTGCGCACGACCGCGCGCTGGAGCGGATCGCCGAGACCGAGCCGACCCTGCACGCCTGGGTGAGCACGGAGTTCGCTCCCCTGCCCGACGGTCTCGACGGCACGCCGCTGGGCGGCGTGCCGATGGGCGTGAAGGACATCATCGACCTGCGCGGGTACCCGACCCGCTGCGGCTCCGTGCTGCGCCGGGACGCCGCGCCTGCGGAGGCCGACGCGACGATCGTCGGCGCCTGGCGCCGCGCGGGCGGCGCCCCGCTCGGCCAGACCGTGACGACGGAGTTCGCCTTCTTCGCCCCGGGCCCCACCGACAACCCGGCCGCCCTCGGCCACACCCCCGGCGGCTCGTCCAGCGGTTCGGCCGCGGCCGTCGCCGCGGGACAGGTGCCCCTCGCGCTGGGCTCGCAGACGGCGGGCTCCGTCACGCGCCCGGCCGCTTTCTGCGGTGTCGCGTCGCTGGTGATGACCCGCGGGCGGTACCCGGTGGACGGCGTGGTGGGTCTCGCCGAGAGCCTGGACAGCCATGGCGTCTACGCCGCGGGCACCGAGGACCTCGCGGTCGCCTGGACCGCCCTCACCGGTGAGGCCGTCGCCGTGCGCAGCCGGCCCGAGCGCATCCTGCTGTGGGATGCGGAGGGGGCGGGCGACGTCGACGACGACATGGCCGAGGCCCTGGACCGCGCCGCCTTCGCGCTGCGCGCGGCCGGCGCCGTGGTCGATGCCTTCCCGGAGTCGGCGCTGGCCGCCGAGCTCACCGTCGCGCATCCGCAGGTGATGGCCTACGAGGCCGCCCGCGAGCGCGCGGCCGAGCTGGCGCAGGCCGACCGCCTGAGCGACCCGCTCGCCGGGCTCCTGCGCACGGGCGCGGCGATGTCCGACGCCGACTACGCCGCCGCACGCGCGATCGTGGAGCGCGGGGCGACCCGGGTGGCAGAGCTCCTCGGCGGTGCCGACCTCATCCTCGGTCCCGCCGCGCTGGGCGGCGCCCCCGCGGGGCTGTCCGCCACCGGCGATCCGGTGCTCTCCCGCGCCTGGCAGGCCCTCGGGCTGCCGACCGTCGCCGTGCCCGGCCTGCGCAACGCGCAGGGACTGCCGCTCGGCCTCCAGACGATCGGCGCCGCCGGCGGCGACGCCGCCCGGCTCGGCGCCGCGAGCTGGGTGCAGGCCGGGATCGCTCCGCGCTGATCACGTTCATCGGGGCGGCGGGTCGCCGCACCCGGTCGGGTCTTTCTCACGAGCCCGGTCGATCCTCACCGGATCGACCGGGCTCGTGAGCACCGGCACCGGGGGACACACGGAGAAGGGGCCGGACGGAGAATGTCCGCCGGCCCCTTTCGCGTGTGGTCTCGCCGCCCCCGGTCAGACCG
>JBEBWQ010000016.1:0-19307 GCA_040392075.1 Microbacterium sp. | reverse complement strand
GACGGTGGACGGGGTGACCGTGGCGGTGCTCGCCTACACCAGCTTCGTGCAGCGCCGGCATGAGGCCACACTGCCGCGCACCACCCCGGATCGCGGGGGCAATCTCGCCGCCCGCCCGGGCATCGCCCCCGCGCGGGCGACGACGCTCCACCTGCAGCTGGACTGGCAGGCGGGAACGCCGCCGCAGACGATCACCCTTCCGCACGCCGCGGATCTGGCGGCGATCGAGGCGGACGTGCGCGCGGCGAGGGACGTGGCCGATGTCGTCGTGGTGTCGTTCCGCTGGGGTCTCCCGCAGGGCGATGCGGGGGCGATCGCCGACTACCAGTACGCGCTGGCGCACCGCGCCGTCGACGCCGGGGCGTCGCTCGTCCTCGGTCACGGCTCCGGCCTCGTGCAGGGGATCGAGCTCTACCGCGATGCCCCCATCTGCTACGGGATCGGGGGCCTGTCGTTCCGGCCGCGCGCCGAGGACGACCCCGAGGCGGAGCACCGTCCCACACCCGACGCACGGTGGACGACGGTGCTGCACGCCGAGCTGTCGCCGGGAGGCGCCCGCGTGCGGCTCCAGCCCTATCGTCTCGACGGGGACGGCATCCCGCGGGCGATCGTGCCCGGGTCGGCGGATTCCGCGGAGTACCTCGCGTTCCTCGAATGGACCGCCGTCGCCCCCAGCACCGCGAAGAACGCGTGGGAGATCCACTACCTGCCGCTCGTGGAGGAGAGCCTCGCGCTGCGCTTCACCGGGTACGAGCCGGTGGACGGCGGATTCCGGCCGGTGCGACGGGACGAGATGGTCCCGGACCCGATCCTGGCGCACCGAGTGCGGTGACCGGTCGGGTCCGCACGGACCCGACCGGCGCCGGCCCGGGGGAGCGGCCTATCGGGGGAGCCACTCCGGACGATCCTGGGCGAGCGGTGCCGTCGGCAGCTCCCAGGACGCGGGGGTGCGGCTGAGGCGCACTGCCGGGGCGAGGTAGCGCAGCCGCCCGTACGGGGTCTCCCGGGCGGTCATCAGCTCGGCGAGCCGCTCGGCGGACAGCTCTGCGGGGACGGCGGCCGCGTCGGCCGGCGTGAATCGTGGCAGCCGGGCCAGATGGTGGCCGGTCTGCGCGAGGGACACGCGCACCAGGTAGGAGCCGCCCTCGACCGCCCGCCGCCGGAGCGCGACGAGGACGCCGAAGGCCGCGAGGTAGCCGGTGATGTAGTCCAGCGGGTTCGCCGGGAGGAAGACCGGCACCTCCGCTCCGAGCGAGTTCGCGTCCGCCAGCGCGGTCGCCGCCTGCACGACGCTGTCGAACCCGCGGCGCTCCCGCCAGGGCCCGACGTGACCGAAGGCGCTGAGCGACACGCAGACCAGGCCCGGGCGCAGGGCCGCGAGCTCGCCGGGGGACAGCCCCAGCGCGTCGAAGGCGCCGGGGCGGTAGCCCTGGCTGAAGACGTCGGCGCCGGCCACCAGCCCGCGCAGCGTGGCGAGCGCCTCGGGCTCGGCGAGGTCGAGCTCCGTCGAGCGCTTGCCGTGCCCGGTGTCCTGCCGCATCGACAGGCTGTCGGGCAGCCGCCCGGCGCCGACGCGGAGCACGTCCGCACCGTGCTCCGCCAGCGTCCGGGCGGTCGTCGGGCCCGCGAGGATCCTCGTCATGTCCAGCACGCGGAGGCCGGAGAGGGGCCGGTGCCCGAAGGGCACGGGCTCGGGCGGACTGTCACCGATGCGGACGACCTCGAACAGCGGCAGATCCCCCAGAGCGGCCCGCTGCGGATCCACCGCCCACTCCTCCTCCGTGCGCACCACGGATCCGGTGGCGCCGGCGGCCACGACCGCGGACTCCAGGTCGTCGCCGTCCCAGCGTCGCACCGCCGCGATCATGGCGTCCTCATCCGCCGGGTCGCCGAGCACGGACCGAAGACGCGCGCGGTGATGCGGCAGCAGCTGCTGGAAGTAGATCCAGCGCTCGTCCCGCGTGCGGTAGACGCTGAGGCCTCCCAGGCGCCGCCCGCCGGAGGGGGGCGGGTCGGTGGTGAGGTAACGCGCGCTGCGCAGGGCGGCGGCCGCCGCGTCCAGCTCCAGGCCGACCTCCTGCTCCTGTCCGGTCCGCTCCTGCCAGAGGCGCGCGACCTCGAGCGCCGGCGCCGCCATCGCGGCCGCGCCGAACGCCGTGATCGGGAAGATCGTGGGCAGCGCCGGGTCGGTCCCGGCGAACCGGACGGATCCCGCGGCCGGTTCCCGCCCGGCGAGGACGAGCAGCTCATCGAGGAGGTCGGCGGCGGGGATCATCGCACGCTGCGGGGGATCGGCGTGTGATCCGGCGCGATGAGCGAGCGGATCTGCGCGAGGTCGTCCGCGGTGAAATCCGCCTCGTAGATCGAGAGCGTCTGCTTCTCGGTCCGCGGCTGGTGCAGGACCCCCGAGCGCTGGTGATCCGTCTTCACCAGGAGGATGTCGTCGAATCCGAGCTCCTGAACCCGGTGGAGCCGCTCCGCGGCCTCCTCGGGACCGCAGCGCAGGTGGAACGGATCGTCGTCGGTGAGGGCGCCGTCCGGTGCGGTCAGGTCGACCATGCAGGACGAGATGATCGCGCGCTGACCGCCCACGTCCCGGAAGCGCGCGATCGCCTCCTTCATCGTGCGGAGGGTCGTGCGCCCTGCCGAGCACATCCAGCCCTCGTACTGCTGCGCCGCGCGCTTCAGCCACACGCCGTTCCACCAGGCGCCGATCACGATCGGCGGTCCGCCGAGCGCCTCGGGCCAGGGGTTGAGGAACGCCTCGCCGACCGTCTCGCCCTTGCAGAGGGCCCGGACGGCCTCGAGATCGTTCTTCAGCTTCCGGAAGCGCCCGTCGAAATCGCCTCCGATCGCGTCGTAGTTGCTCTTCGTCGAGCCGGAGCCGACCCCTGCCGTGAAACGGCCGTTGGTGAGGCGGTGGAGTGTCATGAAGCGCTGCGCGACATCGAGCGGGTCGCGCAGCGGCACGATGAAGATGCACGTCCCGAGCTCGATCCGGGTCGTCGCCGCTCCCGCGGCGAGCAGCCACTGCAACGGGTCCGGGCGCGTCATCCCGGGGCTGAAGCTGTCTCCGATCCAGAGGCCGTCCAGACCGGCGTCCTCGACGGCCCGCGCCCGGGCCATGATCCCGGCAGCGTCGAGGGACCGCCCGTCCATGTCCCGCAGAGGCGGGTTGATGTGCAGTCTCATACCTGCTCCTCTCACGTGACGGTGTCGAGACGGATGATCCCGACCCCGTCGACTATCTGAATCTCGGTGCCGAACGGCGCCGAGACCACCTGGAGCCGCGCGAGGATCTCGATGGCGAGATCCCTGTCCGCGAGCTCCGGCGTGCCCCGGCGCGACCGGGTGCGGGTCTCGCCGAGATCGATCGGACGCAGCTCGACGCGGTCGGCCACCCCGCCGCGGAACGCGACGGTCGCGATCACGGACCGGTACTCCAGCGGATCGGGGCGGCGTCCCTCGCCGTATCCGGCGAGCCGGGCCTCGTACATGTCCACGGTGGCGGCACCCGGGGGAGCCCCGAAGCGCTCGCCGAACTCCGGCGGCTGATGCGGGATCACATCGTTGTGCAGCACGAAGTTCCCGAGGGCGTAGAAGACCGGGCGACCGCGGTAGATCTCGACGCCGCGATCGATGTGCGGACCGTGGCAGAAGACGACATCGGCGCCTTCGTCGATCGCCGCATGCGCGAGCTCGATCGTGAGAGGCGCCGGATAGTGCTTCGAGGAGCCGCTCTCATGCGCATGGAGGGAGAACACCACCCAGTCGGCGAAGGCCCGGGCGTCTCGGACAGCGGTCATCGTGCGACGGGTGTCATCGGCATGGAGCGTGTGACGGCTCTCGTACCCGTCTCCGCGCTCGAAGGCCACGCCTCCGAGCCGGACGCGGCTGCCGCTCCTCCGATGCAGACGGCCGAGGCTCAGCTCCTCGCCGAGCGCGGCCAGGGCCTCGAACCGATCGTCCGGAACGACGTGGACCGAGTCGTAGCGGATCCAGTTCGTGCCCGGCCGGCCTCTCACGATGCCGTTCGGGTCACCCGCGCGATGATCCCCGGCCGGAGCGCTGAGCGTGGCCGCCACGAGGGCCACGGAGGCGGGGGATGCGCCCGCGGCCAGGTACGTCGCGCGGGTCGCCTCGGTCAGGGTGGCGCCGGTTCCGGCGAACGGCATCCCGTGCGCCCGCAGGTTCGCGATGTTGGCCAGGACGCCGTCCTGGCCGTAGTCGGCGCAGTGGTTGTTCGCGGTGGAGACGATGTCCACGCCCAGGTGGCGGAGGTCATCGATCACCTCCGGGGGACATGCCGCATAGGTGCCGTACGGGCCGGAGTCGGGCGCCGGAGGCGCCTCGTACGAATGGTAGATCGTCTCCGAGTTGCCCATCACGACATCGGCGGCCGCGAAGATCCCCTTGATGCCGCCGAACGCCCGAGGGTCCTGGGCGCCCAGGCGGCGGGCCGGGAAGATGTCGCCCACGAACGCGAACGAGATGTCCCCCGCCTTCCCCGGGCGGCCCTGAGAGTCCGACACGGATCGCCTCCTCTCGCAGGCCTCGTGCCCGCGTGCTCGATCGCCTCATCCTCCCCGGCGCGCGGGCGGGTCCACGAGAGGCCCAGCGCAGGATTCTGCACCGGCGAAAACGCTCGAAAGAGATTCCATCATCAGGAACAGCATACGAATATGCCTTCTCCTGGCGCACCTCAGCGGGTAACGTCCCCACAACTGCATCACGTCGGCCCGACAGCCGCACGCAGCGGGCGTCTTCCCCTGTCGCGTCCGCAGGTTTCCTATCAATGTCGAGAGGATCGCACACGATGAACGGCAGTACCCGACTCGCCCGCAGCGCCGCCGCCCTGGCGGCGGCCGCCCTGATCCTGACCGCCTGCTCATCCGGCAGCCCGGAGCCGGCCCCCACCGAATCGAGCGCCGAGGTGGTCGTCCCCGAAGGAGTGGCGCAGGATGTCGCCGTCGGCGGCTTCAACCTCAACACCCTCGACCCGGGGGCGCCCACCGGGTTCAACGGTCCCGGTGAGGCGGTGGTGCAGAACGTCTTCGGCCAGCTGATCAGCCCGCCGGCCGAGCCGGGCGGGGAGTACGTCCCCAACCTGGCCACCGCGTACGAGTTCAACGAGGACTCCACCCGGCTGACCCTCACCCTGCGCGAGGGCGTGACCTTCACCGACGGCACCCCGTTCGACGCCGAGGCGGTCAAGTTCAACTACGACCGGTACACCTCCACGAACAGCCGCGTGTCGCAGTACGTCGCCAGCCTCGAGTCGACCGAGGTGGTGGACCCTCTCACCGTGCGGCTGAACTTCTCCTCGCCCGCGACGAACTTCCTCGATGTGCTCGCCCTGACCGTGGGCGGGTCGATCCAGTCGCCCACGGCGATCCAGGAGAACGGCGAGAGCTACGGTCTGCACATCGTCGGAGCGGGTCCCTTCATGATCGAGGCGTACACGCCGGGCACGCAGGCGGATCTGGTGCCCAACCCCGACTTCTGGGACGCCGAGCACACCTATCTGACGAGGCTGACCTACCTGAGCACCGGCAGCGACCCGTCGGTGAACTACCAGCAGGTCGTCTCCGGCGCCATCGACGTCTACCAGGTCAACGGCGTGACCTCCAGCCCCAGCGTGCTGAACGACGCGAAGTCCAACACCAACATCGGGATGGTCCAGTCCGATGACAACCAGTACACGTTCCTGCCGCTGAACACCCAGGCCGCGCCGTTCGACGACCTCGACGCCCGGAAGGCCATCGACCACTGCACGGACCGCGAGACGCTCGCCCGCACGGTGACGCTCGGCTGGGGCAACCCCGCATGGATCAACGGAGGGTCATCGACGCTCTACTACCCCGGCGGCGGGTACGACAGCTACCCGGCGAAGTTCCCCTACCCCTTCGACAAGGAGAAGGGGACCGCCCTCGTCGAGGGGATCGGGGGACTGCAGTTCACCCTGCACAACATGGGCGGTCAGTACACGGTGATCGCCAACGCTCTCGCCCAGATGTGGAAGCAGAACTGCGGCATCGAGGCGGCGGTCGAGACAGACCAGCCTCCGGCGCTGGCGACGCGGCTCACCGCGGGCAACTACGAGGCCGTGCTGACGATCTCCGGCGGGCTGAACGACCCCTCGTTCTTCCGGACCTTCCAGACCGACACCCCCCAGGCGAAGTACATGGGCGGGGCGGACTACCCCGAGCTCGCCGAGCTCATCAGCGAGGCGAACGCCACGCACGACGAGGCGGAGCTGAACAGGATCTGGAACGACTTCTGGACGCTGGTCAACCGCGAGGCGATCGGCATCCCGGTGCTGAGCGGACCGATCTACTACCTCCAGAACCAGTGCCTCGAGGGCGTCTCGTACGCGGGATCGGGCGGGACCTACCGCCACGCCTTCCTGACCTGCTGAGCCCCTCCCGGTCCGCGGGCGGGACGGACATCCCCGCCCCGCCCGCGGACATCACCGACAGCGACTCCCCTCCCCGACGACAGGACTGTCTCCGTGCTCCGCCTCATCGTTGAACGTCTTGCGCAGATGATCATCGTGATCTTCGTCGTCACGTTGGCGGCCTTCACCCTCGTCAACATGCTCAACGGCGACATCGCGGTCTATCTCCTCGGAGACCACGCCACCGAGGAAGCCATCCTCCAGCTGCGCCAGCAGCTCCGGCTGGACGATCCGATCTTCCTGCGGTACCTCGGATGGCTCGGCGATGTGCTCAGCGGCGACCTCGGCGTCTCCCTCATCAACCAATACCCGGTCCTGCAGAAGCTGGCGGTCGCCCTGCCGCCCACCATCGAGCTCATGATCGGCGCGCAGATCGTCGGCATCACGGTGGCGGTCCTCATGACCGTCATCTCCCTGAAGTGGCGTCCCGCGGACAAGTTCGTGACCGCCCTCGCGCTGCTGATGAACTCCATCCCCGCCTTCGTCCTGGCCCTGCTCCTGATCATCGTCTTCGCGGCGGGCCTCCACCTCCTGCCGTCGATCGGCTGGTCCGATCCCTCGAGCGCGGGCGGATGGGGGCGCAACCTCCTCGCGATGATCATGCCCTCGGTCGCACTGGGCATGGGCATCTTCCCCGAGTACCTGCGGGTCCTGCGCAGCGACCTGCGAGAGCAGTTCGAGCGGGAGGAGTACGTCACGCTCGCATGGATGAAAGGCCTCACCTCCGGGCGGATCTTCCGTCGGCACGTGCTGCCGAACTCCGTGGGCGGGTTCATCTCGCTGGTGGCGACGACGACGGCGCACCTCCTCTCCGGCGTCGTGATCGTGGAGCAGGTGTTCGCGATCCCCGGGATCGGCAAGATGATGCTCGCCGCGATCGATACGCGCGACACCCCGGTCCTGCTGGGCGGCCTGCTGACCATCGTCGTCTTCGTCATCGTCGTCAACCTGCTCGGCGAGCTCATCCACATGCGCATCGACCCGCGCATCCGATCCGCGCGAGCGACGGCGTGACAGGAGTATGGACATGACGAGCACCGCGGCACACCCGAAGAGCCCGATCACGCAGCTGACCGGTGCCGACTCGATCTGGGTGGAGGCGCCCCGGCGAGGTCGCGCGCTGGCGCGGGCCAGAGCCTGGGGGAGGGCGCTCCGGGCGCCATCGGTCGCGATTCCCCTCGCCGTCTTCGCGCTGGTCGTGATCGCCTGCTTCGCCGGTCCGTACCTTCTCCGGCTGCCTTCCCCGGTCGTCGGCGATCTGACCGAGGCGCTCCAGCCCCCGGGGACCCCCGGTCATCCCCTGGGCACCAATGAGCTGGGCAACGACGTCCTCTCCCGTCTCCTCTGGGGCGGGCAGGTGTCCATCATCGTGGGGCTCGGCGCGACGGCGGTGAGCATGGTCGTCGGGTCGTTCCTCGGGATGATCGCCGCCTATGCGGGACGTGTGGTGGAGATGGTCATCATGCGTCTGTTCGATGCGCTGCTGGCCTTCCCCGGTCTGATCCTGGCTCTGATCCTGGCCGATTTCCTGGGGCCCAACATGGGGAACACGATCCTGGCGATCGGCGTCTTCGGCATCGCGCGTTTCGGGAGGCTCGCCTGGGCGCAGACGATCGGCGTCCGTCGCCGGGACTTCGTCGTGGCGGCGAGCAGCGACGGGGTTCCGGCCGGGACGATCCTCGTCGGCCATCTGGTCCCGAACATCATGCCGACGGTGTTCGGCTTCGCACTGTTCACCGTGGGGACCGCGATGATGATCGAGGCGGGGCTCTCCTTCCTCGGGCTCGGTGTCCAGCAGCCTCAGCCCACGTGGGGCAACATGATCGCGGGAGCTCAGCAGTACATGAGCATGGCGCCCTATCTGCTGATCCTTCCGGCCGTGTTCCTCGTCGTGACCGTGCTGTCCCTGAATCTCGTCGCCGACGCCCTCAGCGCCCGGCTGGAAAAGGAGCGGTGACGTGACCGTTTCACCTGTCATCGAGGTCGACGACCTCTGGGTCTGGACCCGCAAGCGCGGCGTGGACATTCCCCTGGTGCGGGGGCTGAGCTACACGCTGAACCCCGCGGAGGCGCTGTCCATCGTGGGCGAATCCGGTGCCGGCAAGTCGATCGGGGTCCGCGCGGCGCTCGGGCTGCTCGACCCGTTGCGCTTCCGCGTCACCGGACGGTCGGTGATCGGGGGGAGCGACGTGATCGCGCAGTCCCCGAAGGAGCGGGCACGCTATGTGCCGAGCGTCGCCGCGCTGGTGTTCCAGGACCCCGGTCGCTCCCTCAATCCGACGATGCGGGTGGGAGATCAGATCGCCGAGGCGCTGCTGCGGGGATCCGGCCGCCGGGAGGGCGTGACGCGGGCGGAGGCCGACGCGCGCGCTCTCGCGCTCATGAAGGACGTCCGCATCGCCGCCGCCGAAGAGCGCTTCCACGCCTTTCCCCACCAGCTGTCGGGCGGCATGAAGCAGCGGGTCGTGATCGCGATCGCGATCGCCTGCGAACCGCGGGTGCTGTTCTGCGACGAGCCGACATCCTCGCTGGACGTGACCACCCAGGCCGCGATCATGGATCTGATCGGAGAGCTGCGGGAGACGCGCGGCATCGCCACCGTGACCATCACGCACGACCTGGCGCTCGCCGCCTCGCGGTCGCAGAAGGTCATCGTGATGTACGGCGGTCAGGTGGTGGAGGCCCTCGCCGCCGAGAGGATCGCGCAGAACGCCGCCATGCCCTACACGACCGCCCTCATGGCGGCGGTCCCGGACATCGCGCAGGACGGCGTCCCGCCGACGCCCATCCCCGGCATGCCGCCCGACCCGGCCGACCTGCCCGGCGGCTGCGCCTTCCATCCGCGCTGCCGCCTGGCGCGGGACGACTGCGCCACCCGCGCACCGGAGCTGCACGCGGAGGGCGCCGGGCACCTCGTGCGCTGCTTCTACCCGGTGCGATACCCCGAGCTACAGGAGATCACAGATGACGCGGCTCGATGACGAGAGGGCGGGACAGCCCGACGACAGCGCGCTCCCGGTGCTCGAGGTCGATGACCTCGAGCTCACCTTCCGCGTCGCCGGACGTCGCCCCTTCACGCATGCGACGGTGTCGGCGGTGGCCGGGGTGACCCTCACCGTCGATCACGGCGAGGTGCTGGCGATCGTCGGCGAGACCGGCTCGGGGAAGTCCACCCTCGCTCGAGCCGTCCTGGGTGCGGAACCGGCGAAGTCCGGGCGCATCGCCCTCCGGCGCCGGACGCCTCGGAGGGGCCGCAGCAGCGGGATCCAGATGGTGTTCCAGGATCCCTATGCCGCGCTCGATCCGAAGTGGTCGGTGTTCCGGTCGGTCGCGGAACCGCTGCGCACCGCACGCCTGGGGTCGAGCAAGGAGCGGCGGCGTCGTGTCGCCGAGATCCTCCACCTGGTCGGGCTCTCCGTCAGCCGGTTCGCGGACCGCATGCCGCACGAGCTGTCCGGCGGGCAGGCGCAGCGCGTGGCCATCGCCCGCGCACTCGTGTCCCACCCCGACCTGGTGCTCCTGGACGAGCCGGTCACCGCCCTGGACGTATCGGTGCAGGCCCAGATCATCGCGCTGCTGTTCGACCTCAAGCGTCGCCTCGGGCTCACCGCGCTGCTGATCGCGCACGACCTCGCGGTCGTCCGGACGCTCGCCGACCGCACGGCCATCATGTACCTCGGCCGGCTGTGCGAGTCCGCGCCGACCGCGGAGGTCTTCACCCGCCCGCTCCATCCGTACACCGCGGCCCTGCTCAGCGCGATCCCGCCGAAGATCGGTGAGCCGCCCCGCGTGCGCATCCCCCTGAGGGGCGAGCAGCCCTCGCCCTTGAACCCTCCCTCGGGGTGCCGGTTCCGTACGCGGTGCGCGTTCGCGCAGGAGAGATGCGCCACCGAGGTGCCCGAATGGCGCGAGGTCGAACCCGGCCGCCAGGTGGCCTGTCATTTTCCGCTCCTGGACGACAGGGGCGAGGGGCTCGCCGGCGACTGAGGCCTCGGCGCGGCCGAGACGGGGCGGCCCGGACGAGGAGCCTGCTCTCGAGGCGACGCGCGAGATCGTCGCGACGCGGCTTCGGCAGGCTCGAGGCGTCCTGCCTTCGTCGGGGTGCCCTGGCTGCTTCCTCCCCGGGCGGCGTGCATGGACATGTGCTCAGGGCGCACCCCATCGAACGGTCAGCCCGTCCACCGCCTGCGACCGGTCACGTCTGCCTTCCACCGGACAGGTCGGCTCCGGGTCTCCCGCCTGTGCGGGGCGTCACTGCACCCCCGCGGAGCTGTCCGGGGCGGAGTCGTCCTCCGCCGATCCTCGCCGGTCCGCGTCGGCGCGGAGCGCCCGGGTGGCGGTGATGAGCCATCCGAGGGCGACCGTGAGCGCGGTGACGGCGGCGAAGAGCAGGATCATCGGCCCGTTGCCGAGGATCCTCTCGCCGAGCGTCGGCGGCGGGACGTGATGGATGACCGTCACGCCGGACGGCGGGATCGTGCTCATCCAGGTGAAGACGATCGTCGCCGCCGCTCCGACGAGGGCGCCGAGCCCGGCGAAGCAGGCGATATGGACGGCACGGCGACGGATGCGCCGCAGGGAGAGACCGAGGAGCAGCGCCAGAGGCGCGCCGATCACCAGCGCCCCCAGGGAGTACGGCACCAGGATCATCGGCGAGATCAGGAGGGTCGGAACGATCCATTCGGCATCGGAGCGGCCGGTGAGGATGAGAGAGCCCACGGTGCCGTACCCGGCGAGCGCGAACGGGGAGATCAGGACGAAGAGGCCCCAGGCGGCCAGGGCTCCGCGGATGAACTCTCCCGCGGTGAACGCCATGGGGCGCTCCTCGGAGCGCGGGGACGGCCGGGAGGCGCGCAGGGGGAGGGCTGTCGCGCTCATGACCGCACCTCTGCGACCAGTTCCAGCAGCTCCCGCACCGGTCGGCGCAGGAGGGGGAACCGGACCATCGGCAGAGCGGCCCCGAGCAGGCTCAGCGCCCGGTCGAGCAGGGCGTGGGTGCGTCGCTGATCGGGAGAGCCGTCATAGGTGAAGAAGAGCGCGAGCAGCAGGTAGGCGATGGTCAGCGCGTCCGGCAGGGCGGCGGCGATGTCGGCGGGCAGCCGGTGCTTCGCGCCGTCGACCGCCGCGCGGAAGACGGCGATCGCCTCCTCCAGCGCCGGTTCGGACTCCCCGGAGAGGGGGTTGATGGGGGAGCGGGGGGAGACCGCGGCGGAGAGGAAGCCCGGGGCGTACCCGTGATAGGGCGTCAACACCTCGATCCCGGTCTGGAAGGCGATGCGCAGCCGGGCCACGAGGTCGTCGACCCCGGCCATCCGGTCGAGCGCGGTCCGGTGGAACTCGCGGGTGACCTCCAGGTACAGCTCCTGCACGAGGTGGTTCTTGCTGGGGAAGTGATAGTTCGTGCTCCCCAGGGACACCCCCGCCTCCTGCGCGATCAGCCGTACCGTCGTCTCGTCGTACCCGCGCTCGCGGAAGGAGCGCAGCGCGACCTCGCGGATGCGACCGCGTGTGCGCGCGCCCTTGGTTCCTTCGGGCTCAAAACTGAACATGTTCAGATATTACATCCGGCACGTCGGGAAGGGAATGCCCGAGGGCGGTCGTCGTCGCGGTATCCCCCGGCGGCGACGGCGCGACGGACGCGTCTCGAGCCTGCGACCGGAGATTCCCCCGCAGAGGGGGCCTGCCCCGCCCAGCTGAGGACGCCGACCGGGGCTCCCGGCGGCGTTCGCGGATGTGACGGGCGTGCGATCGCACTCGCCGACATCGCCCCAGGGGTCTGGTTCGCAGGGCCGAGATCGTCGACGGGGCTCTTGAAACGGCTCGTCGACCGGGTGACGCCCGGACCGCGCCCGCCGAAGGCGGGACACTCAGGCGGGATCGGCCCCGGCGCCGGCGACGTCGCTCGACGGGCGGAACCCGTGCTCCTCGCCCAGGTCGAAGTAGTGCCGGAAGCTGTAGATCATCGGCCGCCAGGCACGGGGGTCGATGTGGTCCGTGCCGGGGACAACGATCTCCCGTGCCGCGTGCACGCGGACGACCTCGGCCTCGACCAGATGGTACTCGCCCAGCCCCGGGATGGCCCGGCGCACGACCGCCTCCAGCTGCAGGGCGCACTCGGCGACCCGGGGAGGCGAGACCGCCTCGGAGGGCTGCGCGGTGAGAGCCGAGGCCGCGAACTTGTCGGCGACATGCGTGTAGCGCTCCCGCTTCGCCTCCGGGACGGGGGTGCGCGCCGTGGTGTCGGCGATCGCCTCGACCGCCGGCCAGAGCGCCGGCTGAGGGAAGTTCACCGTGAGCTCGGGATGCGCGTGCACGTTCTGGATCGTCTGCCCGTCGTTCTCCAGGCCGATCACGAGCATCTGCCCCAGGGCCCAGTAGGAGGAGGCGGGCGCGAGGTTGGCGCTCCCGTCGGGGTTCTGCGATCCGATGAGCATCACTGGGGTGCCCACGTAGAGGATGCGCGGGCGGACGGTGAGATGGGTCGAGGATGCGCGGGTCATGGGCGCACGGGTCCTCTCTGTCGGGAGCCCCTTCGGGCCGGGTCCTCTCCGGCACGCACCCTCCGGCCACGGCCGACCGGGCGGCGGGGTCTCGCGCGGGTCGATGCCGGCCCACGGGCCCCGTCGCGGGGAATCCGGAGTACTCTCCTTGTCATCGGAAGACTACTCTCGCGGGAGGTTTCCATGGCCGATGCGTCCGTGCGTGTCAAGCGCATCTATGAGGAGCCGGCCGCCGATGACGGCTTCCGGGTGCTCGTCGACCGTCTCTGGCCCCGCGGAGTCAGTCATGAGCGGGCCGCTCTGGATCTGTGGCTGAAGGACGTCGCCCCGAGTGCCGAGCTGCGCACCTGGTTCGGTCACGTCGCGAGCCGCATGCCGGAGTTCGTGCAGCGGTACCGGGCCGAGCTGGCGGAGAATCCCGCGATGGACGAGTTGCGCACGGTCGCCGGGGAGCATCCGGTCGTGACGCTCCTCTATGCCGCACGCGACACCGCGAACAACGAGGCGGTCGTGCTGCGCGACGTGCTGCTCGGCGGGTCGGACGGGGCGGCCGGGCGGGCCGGCTGAGGGACGGGAGCGCGGCGATGCCGGACGAGGGCGGCGACCCGGTCTGCTGGCTGGAGCGGGTGTGCCCGGAATGCGGGGCCTTCGCCGAGGCGGAGGCCGAGGAGTGCTGGCGGTGCGGAGAGCGGGTCGCGGGGTTCGAGGCCCGGAGGGGCGCCGGTTCCTCCGAGGGGTGCGCCTGATCGCTCCGAGCACGGAGGCCGCGCCATCCCCCGGGGTGGGGCGGGACGTGATCGGGGCGCCCGGGGAAGTCTTCTCTGACCAGGGATTCTTCCGGCCCGTCTCGCGGCGAGGGAAAGTGAGGCTTATCTAACTCAGGGTTGTGCGTAGACACACCCGATGTGCGCCGGGAAAGATCAGGGACTGTCATGCCAGCCCTTCTCGTCACCCGGATCGCCGTCTGCCTCGCGATCGCGACCCCGGCGCTCGTCGTCCGGTTCGCGGGCATCGCGCTGCCCTCCGTCGTGGAGCTGCTGCTGTTCGGAGCGGCGATCGTCGCCGCGGCCTTCCTGCTGGCATGGGGGGCGGAGGCGGCGCGCAAGGACATCTCCGGGTCGCTCGCGATCGCGCTCCTGGCTCTCATCGCCGTGCTCCCCGAGTACGCCGTGGACCTCTACTACGCGTTCCGCTCGGGCAGCGACCCCGAGTACCTGCACTACGCGGCGGCGAACATGACCGGCTCCAACCGTCTGCTGCTCGGCCTCGGATGGCCGCTGGTGGTGCTCGTCGCCCTGATCGTCGCGCGGCGCTTCGCCCGTCGCCGAGGAGAACAGGGCCCGAGCGCGCTGATCCTTCCGGAGCAGAACCGGCTGGACATCGGCGTCCTCGCGTTCCTCGCGATCATCGCCTTCGCCATCCCGCTCCTCGGCAGCATCCCGCTGTGGTTCGGCGTCCTGCTCATCGTCCTGTTCGGGCTGTACCTGTGGCGTGCGGGCCGGACGGCGAGCGATCCCGACGAGGAGTTCACCGGTGCCGCCGCGCTGATCGCGGACCTTCCGACGACCTGGCGCCGGGTGACGGTGATCGCGCTGTTCGCCGTGGCGGCGGTGATCATCCTCCTCACCGCCGAGATGTTCGCCGAGGCGCTCGTCGCTTCCGGGACGACGCTCGGAATCGACAGCTACTTCCTCGTCCAGTGGCTCGCGCCGTTGGCCTCGGAGGCTCCGGAGTTCATCGTCGCGGTGATGTTCGCGGTGCGCGGCATGGGGGTCGCGGCCATCGGCACCCTCATCGCCGCGAAGGTGAACCAGTGGAGCCTGCTGGTCGGCTCGCTCCCCGTGGCGCACCTGCTCGGAGGCGGCGGCGCGGGGCTCGCTCTGGACGCGCGCCAGATCGAGGAGTTCGTGCTCACGGCGACCCAGACGCTGCTCGGCGTCGCCATCATCATCGCGCTGCGCTTCCCCTGGTACTCGGCGGCGGGGCTGGCAGCCCTGTTCGCCCTGCAGTTCGCGATCACCGACACCGGCGGTCGCTACGTGCTCAGCGCGATCCAGGCTGTGGCGGCCGTCGTGTTCCTCATCGTGCACCGCCGGCACATCGTCCCGACCCTCTCCGCGCCCTTCCGTCGTTCCGGACGGATGCAGGCCGCTGAGGTCCCGGCCCCCGTCCTAGGATGAGAGCGATGCCTGACGCCGCTGTGACCCGCATGGTCGAGGACTACGCCGCGCTCATCTGGAAGGCCTACGAGTGGCCCGGCGGTGAGGCGAGCACGACCGATCTGGCGGCGAGCCTGGGCGTGACCCCGTCCACGGTGTCGGCCAACCTGAAGAAGCTCGCCCGCGACGGCTTCATCTCCTATGCGCCCTACGGGTCGATCACCCTGACGGAGCAGGGACGCCGGATCGCGGTCGGGGTGGTGCGCCGGCACCGGATCATCGAGAGCTATCTGGTGCAGCGGCTGGGGCTCCGCTGGGATCAGGTGCACGCGGAGGCGGAGCGGATGGAGCACGCCGTCTCCGAGCTGGTGCTGTCCCGCATGGAGGAGGCGCTGGGATACCCCTCGCACGATCCCCACGGCGACCCGATCCCGGACGCGGACGGGAACATCGTCGTGGCGCCCAGCCGTTCGCTGCCCGAGGCGGACGAGGGGGCGGAACTGCAGGTGGTCCGCGTCTCCGACCGGTCGCCGGAGCTCCTGCGGTATCTGCAGGAGAACGGGGTGGTCGTGGGTGCGCGGGTGCGTGTGGGGGCGATCATGCCCGCCGCGGCGGTGCTCCCCGTCGAGGTGGGGGGCGTCGTGGTGCCCCTGAGCCTCACCGCCGCCGAGGCGGTCCGGGTCGCCTGACGCCCGGTCGCGTGGTCATGGGCGACCGGGCGAGGGGACTCGTCCCTGCGCGCTGTCCTCGGCGTCCGCTGCCCTTCTCGTCTCGTCTCCGACGGTGTGCATGCGGCTGCGGCGACGGGAATCGGACCGGGGGCCCGGGCGGGTGACCTCTCGCCGGCGCCCCGCTGCCCGCGGTGGGCGCGTTCTCGGGTGACGGGACGCCGCCCGCCCGCGGAGATGCTGCCGCGCTTTGCGGGAATGCCCGGCGAAGCGGTAGCGTTGTCCTGCCGTGAATACCCCTAGGGGGTATAGGGATGGAGGATGACATGACCACGACCGAGTATCGGGTCACCGGGATGAGCTGCGGTCACTGCGAGAGCTCGGTGCGCGAGGAGGTCGCCCGCGTCGCCGGCGTCTCCGACGTGCAGGTGAGCGCGCGCGACGGCGTGCTGCGCGTGCTCTCCGACGCACCGCTCCCGGATGCCGAGGTGCTGGCCGCCGTCGACGAGGCCGGCTACTCCGCCGTCCGTCTCTGAGCGCAGCGCCCGCCCTGCGTGCCCCGGGCGAGGACGCCTCCTCGACACTTCCCTTTCCGCTTCCGACAAGGAGTCCGCGATGTCCGCCCTGGCCCAGTACGACCTCGAGATCGGCGGGATGACCTGCGCGGCCTGCGCGTCGCGCATCGAGAAGAGACTGAACCGCCTGGACGGCGTGATCGCCTCGGTCAACTACGCCACGGAGAAGGCGCGGGTGCGGACCGCGGGCGACGTGTCGGCGGACGCCCTCATCGCCGAGATCGAGCGCACGGGGTACACCGCCGCGCTGCCGGCTCCCGAGCGGCCCGCCGACGACGCCGAGTTCCGTCGCCTGCGGCTCCGCCTGATCGTGTCGATCGTCCTCGCGATCCCGGTCATCGTCCTCGCGATGGTGCCCCCGACGCAGTTCCCCGGCTGGCAGTGGCTGTCGCTGGTGCTCACCCTCCCGGTGGTCCTCTGGGCGGCGTGGCCGTTCCACCGCGCCGCCCTCATGAACGCGCGCCACGGCACCGCGACGATGGACACGCTCATCTCGGTGGGCGTCACCGCGGCGCTCCTGTGGTCGCTGTACACGCTCTTCTTCGGAACCGCCGGGCACATCGGGATGACCCATGGCTTCCGCCTCACCGTGGAGCGGGGCGACGCGATGGGCAACATCTACCTGGAGGTCGCCGCCGGAGTCACGATGTTCGTGCTCATCGGACGCTTCCTGGAGAAGCGCGCCAAGCGCCGTGCGGGTGCGGCCCTGCGCGCCCTCGGCGAGCTGGGCGCGAAGGATGTCGCGCTCCTCCGCGACGGCGTCGAGGAACGGGTGGGGCTGGACCGGCTGCGCGTCGGCGACCTGTTCGTCGTCCGCCCGGGCGAGCGCATCGCCACCGACGGCGTCGTGGCGGAGGGGTCCAGCGCCGTCGACGTCTCGATGCTCACCGGTGAGTCCGTCCCCGCGGAGGTCGCCGTCGGCGACCCCGTCACGGGTGCGACCGTGAACGTGGGCGGACGGCTCGTCGTCCGTGCCACGCGCGTGGGCGCCGACACCCACCTCGCGCGGATGGCGCAGCTCGTGGAGGAGGCGCAGGCCGGCAAGGCGCAGGTGCAGCGGCTGGCCGACCGGATCTCCGCCGTGTTCGTGCCGATCGTCTTCGCGCTCGCCGCCGCCACGCTGGTGGGCTGGCTCGTCGCCGGCGGGGGAGCGGCGGCCGGGTTCACCGCGGCGGTGGCGGTGCTCATCATCGCCTGCCCGTGCGCCCTGGGCCTGGCCACACCGACCGCCCTGCTCGTCGGGACCGGTCGCGGCGCGCAGCTCGGCGTCCTCATCAAGGGGCCGGAGGTGCTGGAGTCCACCCGCAGAGTCGACACCATCGTGCTCGACAAGACCGGAACCGTCACGACGGGGCGCATGACGCTGCAGGAGACGATCCCCGCTCCCGGTGAGGATCCCGCCGCGGTGCTGCGCATCGCCGGTGCGATCGAGCACGCGTCCGAGCACCCGATCGCCCGAGCCGTCGCGCAGGCGGCGGCCGAGGCCGGCGCCCTCCCGGCGGTGGAGGGGTTCCGGAGCAGTCAGGGCCGCGGCGTCAGCGGGACCGTCGAGGGACGCGCGGTGCGCGTGGGCCGGATGCTGCCGGACGAGACGATGCCCGAGGACCTCGCCACCGCCTTCGGCGCGGCGGAGGCGGCCGGGCGCACCGCGGTGGCCGTGGTCTGGGACGGGCGCGTGCGCGGCGTCCTCGTCATCGCCGACGCCGTGAAGCCGACCAGCGCCGCGGCCATCCGGGCACTGCGCGGCCTGCACCTGCGTCCTGTGCTGCTCACCGGAGACAACGAGCGCGCCGCACGGCATGTCGCCGCGCAGGTCGGAATCGACGAGGTGCGCGCCGGGGTGCTGCCCGAGGGCAAGGTCGCGGAGATCTCCCGCCTGCAGGGCGAGGGGCGCAGGGTGGCGATGGTCGGCGACGGCGTGAACGACGCTGCGGCATTGGCCACCGCCGATCTCGGCATCGCGATAGGCACGGGGACGGACGCCGCCATCGAGGCCAGCGATCTGACGCTGGTGCGGGGCGATCTCTGGGGTGCGGTCGATGCGATCCGGCTCGCCCGGCGCACCCTCGCCATCATCCGCGGGAACCTGTTCTGGGCCTTCGCCTACAACGTCGCCGCCCTTCCGCTGGCCGCCCTGGGGCTGCTCAACCCGATGCTCGCCGGCGCGGCGATGGCCTTCTCCAGCCTCTTCGTGGTCGGCAACAGCCTGCGGCTGAAGGCGTTCCGCTCGGTCGCGCCGAAGGGCTGAGCAGCCGGTCACCGGGACGCGGCCGCGCAGGTCCGTCCCTCGCAGATCGTTCACCCTTTCGTCGGACGCGAACGGTACTCTTCCTGTGGAGGAGGTCACGGTGGGACGAACGGCGGATGCGATCGCGGAAGGCGTCGCGATCGCGACAGCGGCGGCACGGCTGTCGGTGCGCAACCGCATCCTCATCGGGACCATCGCGAAGGGGGGCGCCTTCGAGGAGGACGCCTACCTGGCGGAGGCCGCAGAGGCACTCCGGTCCCTCGCCCAGGAGTCGGAGGAGGCCGCCGAGCACCTGACGAAGGAGCGCAAGCGCGCGCACGGGCGGCACGCCGACTCCCGTGGGACGCACGACTACCGCAACCGGGACACCCGCAATCTGCGCAAGCGCGCCAAGCAGTCCGCAGCCCTCGCCGTGCGACTGCGGGAGATGGCGGCCGACCCCGCGGCACTCGCCACGCTCGTGGAGGAGGCGCGCGCGGCCGCCTGGGCGGATGTGCGGGGCAACCTCGATCGCCGGCTGCGCGTCGAGGGGATGCGGGCCGATCAGGACCCCGACTACGAGACCATGCGCGAGGCCCGGATGGAGGCGCTGCGCCTGGTGGATCTGGCAGCGCTCGCGGCCGATCGGCGAGGTCGTCAGCCGGGTGCGGAGGGCTGAGCCGGGAATTCGCGTTCGCGAAGAGGTTGCTGTAGTCTGGAC
>JBEBWQ010000015.1:0-21702 GCA_040392075.1 Microbacterium sp. | reverse complement strand
CAGCAACAGCAACAGCAACAGCAACAGCAACAGCAACAGCAACAGCAACAGCAGACGAGGTCGACATGCTGAGCCGCATCGCCGAGGCCCTGTTCTGGATCGGGCGCTACGTCGAGCGGGCGGACGGCACCGCCCGGATCCTCGACGTGCACCTGCAGCTGCTGCTGGAGGACCCCTGGGTGGACGAGGACACCGCCTGCCGGGCGCTCCTCTCGGTGATGGGCATCACGCTGGACCAGGACGAACAGCTCGATCGCAGCGACGTGGTGCGGCTGCTCGCGCTCGATGTCGATCATCCGGCCTCCATCGCGCACTCCATCGCCTCCGCCCGGGAGAACGCCCGCCGGGCGCGCGAGATCATCTCCACCGACCTCTGGGAGACGCTCAACGAGTCGAACAACCGGATGCCGCGGCGGATCGCGGTCAACCGCACCCACCCCTTCTTCCGCTGGGTGCACGAGCGCTCGGCGCTCGCCTTCGGAGTGGTCGACGCGGCGACGAGCCGGGACGAGGCCTGGCACTTCTTCACGCTGGGGCGCTCGCTGGAGCGCGCGGACATGACCGCGCGGCTGCTGGCCACCCGCTCGCTCAACGATGCCGGCGGCCCCAGCTGGACCTCGCTGCTGCGCAGCTGCGGCGGCTACGAGGCCCACCTGCGCAGCCACCGCGCCGTGCCCACGGCGTCCTCGGCCGTGGAGTTCCTGCTGGTGGACCGGCTGTTCCCGCGCTCGGTGCTCGCCAGCATCCTCGTCGCCGAGGAGTCGCTGCGCAGCATCGACCCGTCGGGCTCCTTCGCCCAGCCGGGCCGGGCCCGCCGCATGCTCGGCCGCGTGCGCGCGGAGCTGGAGTACCGGCCGATCGGGGAGATCGTCCGCACCCTGTCCGACAGCATGGAAGAGGTGCAGGCGGGAGTGTCGATGGCCAGTGACGCGATCCGGGAGCGGTACTTCCCCTCCATCGCGATGCCGGTCTGGATCGGGGAGGCGCTGTGAGCAGAATGCAGATCGTGCACCGCACCGGGTTCCGGTACGCGGAGCCCGCGACGGCGTCCTACAACGAGGCGCGGATGCTGCCGCACACGCGCGACGGCCAGTTCGTGCTGCGGGCGACCCTCGACATCCAGCCGCCGGCCACCCAGCACGCGTACACCGACTACTGGGAGACCCGGGTCTCGACCTTCGAGGTGCTCACCCCGCACCACGAGCTCTCGGTCACCGCCACCAGCGTGGTGGACGTGCGCCCCTATCCGCGGCCGGACATGGCCTACGACTGGGACGAGCTGCAGGCGGCGCTGGCGCGGTCGCTGGGGCTCACCGAGTCGATGGACCAGACCCCGGCCACGGAGCCGG
Source organism: Microbacterium sp. (assembly GCA_040392075.1). Lineage (GTDB taxonomy): Bacteria > Actinomycetota > Actinomycetes > Actinomycetales > Microbacteriaceae > Microbacterium. Next base: position 20,353 of record JBEBWQ010000015.1, on the reverse strand, counting down.
ACGATGACATGCGGGCGCTCGCGGCGCGGATCCTCGCCGAGGGCGGGGACGTGGGCACGACGGCCCTGCAGATCTGCCGTGCGGTGGGCGAGGCGATGGAGTACCGCCGCGGGGTGACCGGGGTGCACTCGACCGCGCGCGACGCCTGGCCCGCGCGCTCCGGGGTGTGTCAGGACATCGCCCACGTCGCCCTCGGGGTGCTGCGGGCGGCGGGGATCCCGGCGCGGTACGTCTCCGGCTACCTGCACCCCGATGCGGAGGCGGGCATCGGCCAGCCGGTGGTGGGGGAGTCGCACGCCTGGGTGGAGTGGTTCGCCGGGGCGTGGGCCGGATACGACCCGACGAACCTCAGGGAGATCGGCGACTCGCACGTCTACATCGGCCACGGCCGCGACTACAACGACGTCGCTCCGCTGCGCGGCGTGTACGCGGGGTCCAGCGGCTCCGAGCTGTTCGTCTCGGTGGAGATCACCCGGCTGGACTGATCCGGCGCGGTCCCGCCGCCGCACGGGGCTCAGGCCGGTGCGTGCCGGTCGAGGAAGTCGTACACTTCCGTGGTGTCCACGCCCGGGAAGGCCCCGCGGGGGAGGGGCGAGAAGATGTGCGTGTGCACGCGGGCGCTCGGCCAGGCGCGTCCCTGCCAGCGGGCGGCCGCCTCGCCGTCGGGCCGGCGGCAGCACGACTCGTCGGGACAGCGGGACACCGCCCGATGCGAGGTGTCCCGCCCCCGCCACCAGCGGGCGTCGTCGAAGGGGACGCCGACGGTGATCGAGAACTCCTCCTCGTTGGAGGAGCCGGTCTGGGTGGAGCACCAGAACGTGCCCGACGGGGTGTCGGTGTACTGGTGCTGCTCGGTGGTCCGGTTGTGCCGTTCGAAGGCGGCACGCGCCTGGAAGCGGCGGCACACCCGCTGCCCCTCGATCGAGCCGGTGACGTCCATCGGCAGGGGCAGGCCGTCGTTCTCGTAGATCCGGGTGATCGCGCCGTCCTCGTCCACGCGCAGGAAGTGCAGCCGGATGTCGAGGTGGTGGGTCAGGAGGTTGGTCATCCGCATCGCCGCGGCCTCGTGCGTCACGCCGAAGCGGTCGCGGAAGTCCTCCACGGCCAGGTTCTTCTCCTTCTTCGCCTGCTGCAGGAACGCCACGGCGGCGTTCTCGGGCATCAGGCAGCAGGCGGCGAAGTAGTTGATCTCCAGACGCTGCTGCAGGAAGTCGGCGTAGTCGGTGGGCGGGGTGTGCTCGAGCAGCCGGTGCGCCATCGCCTGCAGCGCCATGGAGCGCAGGCCGTGCCCGCCGGGGATGGACGCCGGGGGGAGGTAGATCCGGCCGTTCTCGAGGTCCGTCACCGAGCGGGTGGAGGTGGGCAGGTCGGGGACGTAGATCAGCTCGAAGCCCAGCTTCTCGGCCATGATGTTGACCGTGCGGTGGCTGAGGGCGCCGCCGAGGTGCCCCGCCGCCTTGACCTGCCTCTCCGCGAGACGCTCGATCTCCGGCAGGTAGTTGTCGAGCTCCCGCATTCGCAGCCGCAGCTCGGTGTTGGCCCGCCGGGCCTCCTCCGGGGTGGCGATGGCCTCCCGCTCCCGGCGCTGGAGCTCCTGGTGCAGTCCCAGGATCGATTCCAGCGTCTCGTCGCTCATCCCCTTGGTCACGCGCACCGGCGCGATCCCGAGCCCCCGGAACACGGGGCTCTGCTGCGCGCGCTCGAGCTCGATCTCCAGGGCGGCGCGCCGGTTGGGCGGATCGGCCGACAGCAGGTCGCCCACCTCGGTGCCGGTGGCCTCCGCGATGGTCTGCAGCAGGGAGAGCTTCGGCTCGCGCTTCCCGTTCTCGATGAGGCTCAGCTGGCTGCCGGCGACGCCGACGCGGGCGCCCAGCTCATCCAGGGTGAGACCGGCGGCGGTCCGGTGATGGCGGATGCGATGGCCCAGGGTGGCGAGGTGGATGCCGGAGCTGTTCATTCCTTAAGAATAGCGAAAGAAAATCGTTTCTTTAGAGTTAACTTCCCGGAAAGGTTCCAATCTTGGCGCGCAGAATGGAACAAGAGATCGACTCTTCGAAGCGATCGACAAAGGAGAACTCTGCACTCATGGCCACAATCGATTCCGTCCGCGTGCCCTCCGGTGCGCCCCAGTCCTTCGGAGCCGCACCCGATCACGACACCCCGGCGTTCGCGGAACTGCGCGCCTGGGTCGAGGAGATCCGCGAGCTCACGCAGCCCGACCGCGTGCACTGGGTCGACGGCTCCCGCGCCGAGAACGACGCCCTGCTGCGCACCCTCGTCGATGAGGGCAAGCTCATCAAGCTGAACCCCCAGTGGCGCCCGGGCTCCTACCTCGCCCGTTCGCACCCGAGCGACGTGGCCCGCACCGAGAGCCGCACCTTCATCTCCTCGAACGAGGAGATCGACGCCGGGCCGACCAACAACTGGGCGGACCCCACCGAGATGCACGCGAAGATGGAGGGCCTCTTCGCCGGGTCCATGCGCGGGCGCACGATGTACGTCGTGCCCTTCTCCATGGGCGCCGTGGGCGGCCCCCTCTCGCACATCGGCGTGCAGATCACCGACAGCGCCTACGCCGTCGCCTCGATCGGGATCATGACCCGCGTCGGTGCGGACGTCACCCGTCTCATCGCCGAGGGCAAGCCGTGGGTGCGCACCGTCCACTCGGTCGGCGCCCCGCTCGCCCCCGGCGAGCAGGATGTCGAGTGGCCGTGCAACGACGAGAAGTACATCGTGCACTTCCCCGACACGCTCCGCGACGAGGGGTGGCTCGCCGAGCACATGCTGCTCATCCGCGTGATCGACCCGAAGGGCAAGGCCTACCACGTCGCGGCGGCGTTCCCCTCGGCCTGCGGCAAGACGAACCTCGCCATGCTGCGCCCCACCATCCCCGGCTGGAGCGTGCAGACCCTCGGCGACGACATCTCCTGGATCCGTCCCGGCGAGGACGGCCGGCTGTGGGCGATCAACCCCGAGGCGGGCTTCTTCGGCGTGGCCCCCGGCACCGGCGAGTCGACCAACGTGACCGCGGTGGAGACGCTGTGGGGCAACACCATCTTCACCAACGTGGCGCTGCGCCCCGACGGCGACGTGTGGTGGGAGGGCCTGACCGACGAGCCGCCGGCCGAGCTCATCGACTGGGAGGGCAACCCCTGGACCCCGGCATCCGGACGTCCCGCGGCGCACCCGAACTCGCGTTTCACCGTGTCGGCCGCCCAGTGCCCGCAGATCGCGGACGACTGGGAGGAGGCCGTGCCGCTGGACGTCATCCTCTTCGGCGGACGCCGGGCGACCAACGTCCCGCTCGTGGTCGAGGCCAGCGACTGGACCCACGGGGTGTTCCTCGGCTCGACGATCTCGTCGGAGCGCACGGCCGCCGCCGAGGGCACGCTCGGCGAGCTCCGTCGCGACCCCTTCGCCATGCTGCCGTTCTGCGGGTACAACATGGGCGACTACTTCGCGCACTGGCTGAAGGTCGGCAAGGGCCTGACCCAGCCGCCGCGGATCTTCCAGGTCAACTGGTTCCGCCGCGGCGCCGACGGCCGGTTCCTCTGGCCGGGCTTCGGCGACAACGCGCGGGTGATCGACTGGGTCATCCGGCGGGTCAGCGGCCAGGTGGAGGCCGTGGAGGCGCCCATCGGCCTGCTTCCGCGCATCTCCGACCTGAACCTCGAGGGGCTCGACGTCCCGGAGCAGGACCTCTCGGAGCTGTTCGAGGTGAACCCGGAGGCATGGCTGGCGGAGGCGTCCTTGACCGAGAGCTTCTTCGACACCTTCGGAGACCGCCTGCCGGCGGAGCTGCGCGTGGAGCTGTCCGCGCTGCGCAACCGCCTGGAGACCGCGCGATAGAGCGCTGAAAGACCCGCGACGGCGGGATGTCCGGGGTTTCCTAACCCGTGGCTGAGTGCAGAGCCCTGGACGTCCCGCCGTCGCGTCTGTGTGCACCCTAGCCCGCGCGTCCGCAGACGCGCGCGGGTGCGGTTCGCTCCCCGGTCCGTCAGCCGGGTCGCGCGATCGGCCCGCTTCCCGGCGGAGGAGATCTGCCCGGACGAGGCCGGACACGCCGCGGTTCCCTCGTCGCGCGGGGATGTCTCCTCGCCCGGGGCGGTCGCGCGGGCGGCCCGGACCACGCGGTGATGATCGCGATCGGCCTGGCGCGCTCACGACCCAGCGCCTGCGCGTCCTGTTCCCGGATTGTGGGCGTCCGGCGCGGAGGCGGTTCCCCTGTCCGTCCCGTCATCCGGCGCGGAGCCGGCGGCGACGGCGGACCTCCGGCTTCCAGGGACGCTCCCGGCAGGACGCTGCGGCCCCGCGCCGGTGACGGGAACCGGGACGGAGCGTCGGATGACGGGGCCGGCACGCAGGAGGACGACCGTCCCGCGTGCGGAAGGATCTCAGCCGGTCACACCAGCAGCTGATGGCGGGCGAGCTCGCGGTACAGCGGGGTCGATTCGATCAGCTCGTCATGGGTGCCTTGGCCCGCGACCCGGCCGTGCTCGAGCACGACGATGAGATCGCTGTCGACGACCGTGGACAGGCGGTGGGCGATCACCACGAGGGTGCGGTCGCTGGCCACGGCGTCGATGGCCTCGCGCATCATCCGCTCGTTGACGCCGTCGAGCGACGAGGTCGACTCGTCCAGCAGGAGGATCGGGGCCTCGGTGAGCAGGGCCCGGGCGATCGCGAGGCGCTGGCGCTCACCCCCGGAGAGCATCACCCCGTCCTCGCCCACGGGAGCGTCCAGTCCGAGCGGGTCGCGCGCGAGCACCTCGCCGAGGTTGACGGCGCGGAGCACGCGCTCGCAGTCCGCGTCGGTGGCCTCGGGGGTCGCGAGCCGGAGGTTGTCGCCGAGGGTCCCTGCGAGCGTGGGGGCGTCCTGCTCGACGTAGCCGAAGTGCGCGCGCAGCTCTTCGCGCGGATAGGTGCGGATGTCGTGGCCATGCAGCCGGATGGACCCGCCGGTGGGGTCGTAGAAGCGCTCGATCAGCGAGAGGACCGTGCTCTTCCCGGCACCGCTGGGCCCCACCAGCGCCACCCGGGCGCCCTGCGGGACGGCGAAGGAGACGCCCTGCAGCACCTCGCGGTCCGCCGGTGCGTCCGGAGCGTCATGGTTCTCCAGGTGCGCCTGCTCGAGCAGGGCGCGCGCCTCGGAGGCGGCGGCCGCGCGGGCGGCGATCACCGTGTCGGGGTACCGGAACCGGACGTCGTGGAACGACAGCGCCGGTGCGTCGGGGGAGGCCTGGTCCCGGCCGATGCGCTCCGCCTCCGCGGCGTCGTCCTGGTCCTCGGTCGGCAGGTCCAGCACCTCCTGGATGCGCCCCAGGGCGCCGAGTGCCTCGTTGACCGAGGTGATCGCGCCGAAGGTGGAGGCCAGCGGCATCACCAGCAGGAACAGGAACATGATGAAGGTGACGAGGCTCGCGATGCTGATCGCACCCGCGGCGACCCGGAAGCCGCCCACGCCGAGGACCGCCAGCAGCGACAGCTGCAGGGCGATGCCCGCCACGGGGACGACGAACGCGGAGACCTTCGCGATCCGCACGCCCAGCCCGTAGGCCTGGTGGGCGAGGCCGGCGATCGCCGCGGTCTCCCGGTCGGTGGCCCCCGAGGCGCGGACGGAGCGGATCGAGCCCACGGCCCGATCGACGCCCGAGGCGAGCTCGCCGACCTTCTCCTGCAGTGCGGCGGAGGCCGTGCGGATGCGGGTGCTGAGCACGACGACGGCGACCACCGAGACACCGAGGACGATCACGATCAGCAGGAGCAGCACGGGATCGATCAGCAGCATCGCCACCAGCGCGCCGAGGAAGAGGACCGCGTTGCCCACGGCGTCGGCCAGGCCCTGCGTCAGCACCGCGTAAAGGAGGGTGGTGTCCGTGCCCACCCGCGAGACGAGGTCCCCGGTGCGGCGGGCGTCGAACTCCCGGACCGGCAGGCGCAGGATGCGGGCGATCAGCTGCCGGCGGCTGGAGTAGACCACAGCCGTGCCGGTGCGCTGGAGGAGGTAGTGCTGGTAGCCGGAGACGATCGAGCTGATCACCACGAAGCCGATGAGCAGCCAGACGAGGATGCCGAGCGTGTCGCCCTGCTGGACGCGCTCGATCACCTGGCCGACGAGCGCCGGCTGGATGAGCGTCGCCCCCGCTCCCACGATGCTGAGGACGGTCACCCAGACGAGGGTGCCGCGGTGTTCGAGCAGGAAGGGGAGGAGCTGGCGGAAGGTGGCGCGCGGGCCGTCCTGCTGCGCGCCACGGCCGCGGCGGCGGGGCGCCGTGCGTGACATGGAGAACCTCGGTTGGCGATCGATGACGTTCCTGTCGACCGTATGTGTCCCACCTATGGAGTTCCTGCACCAGAGTTCCCGAACCATAGTTCCCGAACCGGATGCCGCGGCCTGTTGCGACGGCCTGGCCGGGCACATCTGCAGGCGAGAATCACAGGTGCAGGGCGAATTCGTGGTTCCGGTCCTGCATCTGTGCGCTCGTCCTGCATCTGTACCGCGAGGTCGGCCTGCCGTGCCGGCGACCGGCTGGAGTGCGCGGGGTGGGCGCGGGGCGGCGGGTGCGCTGCCGGCACGGGCGGGATCGGCCCGGCAGTGACGCCCCCGCGCGCGGAGTCCGGACCGTGCACACGGTATGGTGGCGAGACGCCCCCGTGGGCGGGGACCCTGTGCTCGTGCCGAGCCTGGTCACCGGCGTCCGTTAGGCGCCCCGCGGGAGGGCTGTCGACACCAACAAGAAGGTCGCGGGCCTCTTCGGGATGCCTCCGCGCGGGGGCCCTCGGCGACGACCTCCGGCTGGCGACCCCCGCGGAGGGGGGCGGCCTACGCGCGGCCGTACTTGCGGTGCGCGGCCTGCCGGGTGACGCCGAGAGCGCCGGCGACGGCCTGCCAGGAGTGGCCGCCGAGACGGGCGCGACGCACCTGGACCTCCTCGGCGCGGGCGATCTCGCGGCGCAGCTCCGCGAGGCGGCGCAGCTCGGCGAGCGGCTCGCGCTCGCCCGCGGCGCCGATCAGGGTGCGGATGCCGTCGCTGCCCATCGTGGTTCCCTCCCGGGCGGTGCGGTCAGCGCCCGGTGTCAACTTTAGGTGACACCGGGGCGGGTGTCAATAAGAATTGACAGCCACCCCGGTCGGAAGGTCAGCTCACCAGAGGACGGCGATGGCGGCGTTCGCCGCGGTGAGGATGCCCACCAGCCAGAACAGCGCCGGGGCGAGCTCGCCGGTGCGCTTCTGGCGGGCGCCGCCGATGCCGAGCAGCGCGCCGATGATGAGCAGGATCACCAGCTTCACGGCGATCTTCGTGTAGTTCAGGCTCGCGCCCTCCGGCAGTCCCAGGGGAGAGGCGAGGATGAGGCCGGCGACGGCGGCGATGGTCATGCCGACCGTCATCAGCCCGGTGAAGCGGCGGTTGCCGCCGAAGGCCGCCACGGCCCAGGAGCCGAGCAGCACGGCGAAGCCGACGAGGTGGACGAACACGATGATGTGACGCAGGATCTCCATGCCCTCACGCTAGGCGGGACACGCCCGGGACGCCAGCAAGGTGCGCCTTGCTCCATCTCGGTGCCGGCCTCCCCTTCCTCACGGAGAGTTCGACCGGGAGCCTGGAGGGCTCCGACGATCGACGTGAGGGGCCACGCCTGCGCCGCCCGGACGCGGGCGGCTGGCCGGAGACGGCTGGCGGGACCCGTCTGGACCGCTCAGCCGGGCCATCGAACGGTAGCGCGCCGAAAGCGGGAAGAGCGGGCGTCCACAGCATCGGTGAGAGCACCTGACCCTGCGTCTGGACATCCCCGACGACCGGCCCGCGCACCGGAACGCGGGTGCTCTTCGTCCCGGAGCATTCCGGTCGGGGAATGCGGTCGTTCAGCCGCGCAGGGCGGCGAGGATCCGGGCCGTGCGGAGGGCCGCCTCGGCCGCCTCGGCGCCCTTGTCCTCCTGCGAGCCGGGCAGGCCGGCGCGGTCGAGACCCTGCTGCTCGTCGTCGAGGGTGAGCACGCCGAAGCCCACCGGCCGGCCCGCGTCCAGCGCGGCCCGCGTGAGACCGTCGGTGGTCGCCGCCGAGACGTACTCGAAGTGCGGGGTCCCGCCCCGGATGATCACTCCCAGGGCGACGACCGCGTCGGCGCCGCCGGTGAAGGCGGCCAGCGCCGCCACCGGCAGCTCGAACGAGCCCGGCACGCGCACGAGCTCGTACGTCGCGCCGGCGGCATCGAGCACCCGCCGCGCGCCGGCGATGAGTCCGTCGGTGATGGTGTCATGCCAGGTGCCGGCGATGACGACGACGCGCAGCCCCGTGCCGTCCACCGGCTGCGCCGCCGGCGCTCCCGTTCCGCTCATCGCTGTGTCTCCCTCTCGTCTCGCGTTCCCTCGCGGAGCGCCTCGGACAGCTCCACGTCGTCGATGATGTGCCCCATGCGGTCCCGCTTGGTGGCGAGGTACTGATGGTTGTTCGGGCCGACCCCGACGATGAGCGGCACCTGCTCGATCACCTCCATGCCGAGCGCCTGGAGCTGGCTCACCTTGTCGGTGTTGTTGGTCAGCAGGCGCACCCGCTCGACCCCGAGGTCGCCGAGGATCCCGGCGGCGGCGGCGTAGTCGCGCGCATCGGCGGGCAGGCCCAGCGCCAGGTTGGCGTCGACGGTGTCCAGGCCCTTCTCCTGCAGGCTGTACGCGCGCAGCTTGTTGATGAGGCCGATGCCGCGGCCCTCGTGCCCGCGCATGTAGATGACGATCCCGCCCTCGCTGTCGATCGCCTGCAGCGCCGCGTCCAGCTGCGGCCCGCACTCGCACTTCAGCGACCCGAAGGCCTCTCCGGTCAGGCATTCGGAGTGCACCCGCACCAGGGCGGTGGCCCCCGGCGTGCCCGCGACGACGGCGAGGTGGTCCGTGCCGGTCATCCGGTCCTTGTAGGCGAGGAAGCGGAACGTGCCGTGCGTCGTGGGGACGGTGGCCTCCGCGCGCAGGCTCACCCGGCGCCGACGGCTCGCGGAGCTCTCCGCGGCCGAGCGGGGGTCGTGCTCGTCGAGGTACGCGATCAGCTGCTCGATCGTGATGACCGGGATGTCCTCGCGCTGGCCGAGCTCCTGGAGCCCGGCCAGGCGCATCATGCTGCCGTCCTCGGCGACCACCTCGGCGATCGCGCCGACGGGCGGGAGCCCGGCGAGGCGCATGAGGTCGACGGCCGCCTCGGTGTGCCCGGAGCGTTCGCGCACGCCCCCGTCCACGGCGCGCAGCGGGAGGACGTGCCCGGGGCGGATCACGCTCTTCGCGGTGGCGTCGGGATCGGCGAGCACGTTCAGCGTGTGCGCGCGATCGGCGGCGCTGATCCCCGTGGTCACGCCCTCCGCGGCGTCGACGCTCACCGTGTACGCGGTCGAGCGGGCGTCCTCGTTGGTGGCCACCATGGGCGGCAGGTTCAGCCGGTCGGCGAGATCCGCCGGCATCGGCGCGCAGACGAAACCGCTGGACCAGCGCACCATCCAGGCCATCCACTCCGGCGTCGCGAGAGAGGCCGAGAGGATCACGTCGCCCTCGTTCTCGCGGTCCTCGTCGTCGGCGACCAGGACGGGACGCCCGGCGCGCAGCGCCTCCAGGGCGTCGGGAATGGTGGCGAGGCTCATCGGGAGTCTCCTTCCAGGGACGGATCGGTCTCCGTCGCGGTCGTTTCCGGTGTGGTCGCGTCCTGCGCGCTCGTCTCCGGCGCGGCGGCCCGGACCGCGAGCAGCCGCTCCACATGGCGGGCGAGGATGTCGGTCTCGAGGTTCACCCGGTCGCCGGCGGCGAGGCCTCCGAGGGTGGTCGCGGAAAGGGTCTCGGGGATCAGGGAGACCTCGAACCAGGGTGCGGGATCGGCGGGGGCGCTGACGGCGCTCACCGTCAGCGAGACGCCGTCGACCGCGATCGAGCCCTTGTCGACGACGAGAGCGGCGAGGGACGCCGGCAGGTCGATGCGCAGCACCCGCCAGAGCTCGCCGGGGCGCACCTCGCGGACGGTGCCGACGCCGTCGACGTGGCCCTGCACGATGTGCCCGCCCAGGCGGCCGCCCACGGGCATCGCCTTCTCGATGTTCACCCGGGTGCCCGGATGGATGCCGGCGAGGGCGGAGACGTCGAGGGTCTGCCGCATCACATCGGCGGCGAAGGTCTCCGACCCCGATCCGACGACGGTCAGGCACACCCCGCTCACCGCGATGGACTCGCCGTGCACGGCGTCGCGGGCGGCGTGCGGGGCGCGCACGGTGAGGTGCAGGCCGTCGCCCGCGGGGGAGAGGGCCAGGATCTCGCCGACCTCCTCGACGATGCCGGTGAACATCAGCGGTCTCCTCTCGTGAGCGGGGCTACGGGGCCCGAGCTGGGGCCCGTCCCGGTGACGGTGGACGCGTGCGCGATGGCGAGGAGGTCGGCGCCGAGCGGGCGCCACTCCTCGATCTCCAGCCGGACGGACTCGTCGAGGGTGCGCACGCCGATGTCGCCGAGCGCGAGACGCTGACCGCCGAGCAGCACCGGGGCGATGTAGGCGAGGACGCGGTCGGCGAGGCCCTGCGCGAGGAACGCGCTCGCGAGCGTCGGGCCGCCCTCCACGAAGATCCGCTGTACGCCGCGCCGGCGGAGGTCCGCGAGCACGCCGTCGAGATCGTGCGTGGGGAACGCCAGCGGGGCGTGCGGGTGGCGACGCACCGCGGCGTCCGCGGGGATCGGCCGGGCGCCGATGACCACCGGGACGGGCTGGCGGGGGAGCAGCGCACCGTCGGCGCGGGCGGTGAGCGCGGGATCGTCGGCGAGAAGGGTGCCGGTCCCGACGACGATCGCATCGGCCTCCGCGCGTCGGTGATGCACATCGGCCCGGGCCTCGGGACCGGTGATCCACTGGCTCGTCCCGTCATCGGCGGCGGCACGGCCGTCCAGGCTCTGCGCCCACTTCACCGTGACATGCGGGCGCCCGAGCCGTTGCACGACGAGCCAGTCGGCGATGAGCGCCCGAGCGGCGTCGGTCTCGACTCCGGAGAGCACCTCGATGCCGGCGGTGCGCAGCCGCTCGGCGCCGCCGCCGGAGACCTCACCGGGATCGTCCAGGGCGTAGACGACGCGCGCCACCCCGGCGTCGATGAGAGCCTGGGCGCACGGCCCCGTGTGCCCGGTGTGGTTGCACGGCTCCAGCGTGACCACCGCGGTCGCGCCGCGGGCGGCTCCGGGCGGCACGGCGGAGAGCGCGTCGACCTCGGCGTGCGCCGTGCCGGCTCCCCGATGCCAGCCCTCGGCCAGCACCTCGCCGGTCGGTGAGAGGAGGACGGCGCCGACCTGCGGGTTCACACCCCGCGGTCCGTTCCCGGCCAGACGGATCGCGCGGCGCATCGCATCGCGTTCCGCCTGGCTCGCTGTCATCGTCTGTCCTGTTCGTCGCCGCCCATCCGGGGATGCGGGCGCGCAACCACCGCGTGCTGCCTTCCATCCGGACTCGCGGGTACTCACCCCGCATCACCGTCGGTCCCGGAGTTCCACCGGGTCGGCCTCGCATCGGCGAGGCTCGCGGACTGTCACCGCCGGTTCGGATTCTCACCGACCCCGGAGCACGTTGATGGCTCAGAGTCTAGTCAACACGGGGCGTGCCGGTTCATTCCCGCGACGGGTGTTCCGCGGACGGCTCACTTCAGCAGGCGGGAGAGGCGACGATCGGCGAGGGGCTTGCCGCCGGTCTGGCAGGTGGGGCAGTACTCCAGGGAGCGGTCGGCGAAGAAGACGCTGCGGATCGTGTCCCCGCACACCGGGCAGGCCTCGCCGCGGCGGGCGTGGACCCGCATGCCGCGGCGCTTGGCGTCCTTGAGGTCGGCGGGCGGCTTGCCGGAGGCCTCGGCGACGGCCTCCCGGAGCGTCGTCTGCATCGCGGTGTACAGCCGCTCCACGTCGGCGTCGGTCAGGTTGCCGGCCGGGGCATAAGGGGACATCCGTGCGGCGTGCAGGATCTCGTCGGAGTAGGCGTTGCCGATGCCGGCGATCACCGACTGATCGCGCAGCAGCCCCTTGATCTGCGTGCGGCGCCCGGCCAGGATCCCGGCGAACGCGTCGAGGGTGAACACCGCATCGAGCGGGTCGGGACCGAGCCGGGCGATGCCGGGGACCTCCTGCGGATCGCGGACGACGGAGATCGCGAGCGACTTCTTGGTGCCGGCCTCGGTGAGGTCGAAGCCGCTGCCGTCGTCGAGCGCGACGCGCAGCGCGATCGGGCTCTTGCCCGGCCGGATGAGGGTGGCGGGCAGTGCCTCGTACCAGCGGAGCCACCCCGCCTTGGCGAGGTGGAAGACGAGGTGCGGAGCCGTGCCGTCGGGTGCGGCGCAGGCGAGGTCGACGAACTTCCCGTGGCGGGCCGTCGTCGTGATCGTCGTCCCCTGCAGGGCATCGACGGGCGGATCGAAGGTCTTCAGCGCGGCGACCGCCCCCACCGTCACACGGGTGATGGTCCGCCCCACGGCGCGCTCGCCCAGGAAGGCGACGAGCCCCTGCACCTCCGGCATCTCCGGCATCTGCCCATCCTGCCACCCTCCCGGTGATATCGACTCTCGGGGTGCGCCGGCCGCCGACCGGGAGCGGACTCTCTCGGCAACCGTCCTGATCTCGTACGCGCTCCCGTCCCGGGCTCGCACGGGCGAGGCGGAGCGCGGCTAGGCTCGACGGGGACGGCGGGAGCCGCGCGGGCGCGATCGGGAGAGCAGCAGTGTCGGAGCAGGGGGCCGCGATGCGCGGCGTGGCCGCATCGCTGCTGGCCTCGGTGCTGTTCGCGGTCATCTTCCTCCTCGCCGGGCTCGTCGCTTCCTCCGCGGAGGTCGTCTTCGCCTGGCGGGTGCTGCTCACCCTGCTCTGCTACGTCGCCGCACTCGCGCACCCGGGTGTCCGGCGCGCCCTGCGGATCCACGGACGGCGACTGCGGGCGCGCTGGTGGACGACCCCGCTGGCGCTCGCGTTGGCCGGCATCGTCGGTCTGCAGCTGTGGATCTTCATGTGGGCGCCCCAGCACGGCCATGCCCTCGACGCCTCCCTGGGTTACCTCCTCCTGCCGATCTGCCTGGTGCTCGGCGGACGGCTCCTCCTTCGGGCCGCGGTCAGCCCGCTGCAGTGGACCGTGGTCGCGCTCGCCGCGGTCGCCGTCGGCGTGAAGGTCGCGGCCACCCCGCAGCTGTCGTGGGTCACCGCGGCGATCTGCATCCCCTACACGGTGTACTTCGTGGTGCGACGACGCTTCGGACTGGACGGGCCCATCGCCTTCGGGGCGGAGATGGCGGCGATCGCCCCGGTTGCGATCGTGCTGCTCGCCACCGCGACCCCCGGGGAGCTCCCGGGCGGTGAGATCGCCGGACTCATCGCCATCGGCTTCGCCAGCGCCGCGGCGATGACCCTCTACCTCGGCGCGTCGTCGCTGCTGACGCTGCCGGCCTTCGGCCTCCTCGGATACGTCGAGCCGGTGCTGCTCGTCGGGGTCGCCCTCCTCCTCGGCGAACGGATGCAGGGCGCCGACGCCGTCGTGTACGGCATCCTCGCTCTGGCCCTCGCGGTCCTCGCCTGGGACGGCTTCCGCGCTGCACGCCGCACCTTCGCAGGCTGAGGAGTCGGGTCGCTCCATCTCGCCGCGGCGGTCAGACCTGCCCCATCCGTGCCCGGAATCAGGTGAACAGCCCGAGAACAGGAGGATCTCACCGAAATCGTCCTGTTCTCGGGTCACCGCCCTGTTCTCGGCACTGACACGGATGCGGGCGGGCCCGAGCGCGGTCATCGAGTGCGGTCTTGCAGAGGCGTCAGTGCGAATGAGGACGGAGAATGCGGATGCCGAACCCGGTGTCGGATGCCACAGGTAGGCTTGTCCGGTGACTGTTCCGGGGATCCTGCGCGCCTTGGAAGAGGCGCATCCGTTCGCCGACGTGCTCGCCGAAGCCGCCGTCGACGCGGATCTCACCGTGGTGGAGGGCCTGGATGCGCCGGTGCTGGCGGGCTTCCTCGCGCGGCGCGCCGCCGCCGGCCGTCCGCCCGCGCTGCTGGCCATCACCCCCACCGGACGCCGGGCCGAATCGCTCGCCGGGGCGCTCCGCGCCTACCTGCCCGAGGCGGACGTGCGGGTGTTCCCCGCGTGGGAGACGCTGCCGCACGAGCGGCTGAGCCCCAGTCCCGACACCGTCGGCCAGCGCCTGGAGGTGCTGCGCCGCACGCGCGAGACCGAGGACCCCCGCCCGCTCGTCATCGTGGCCTCGGTGCGCGCCGCCCTGCAGCCGATCGCCCAGAACCTCGGCGACACCCCCGCGCTGGACCTCACGGTCGGCGGGCGCGGCTGGGAGCTCGCCGAGGTCGCCGAGCAGCTGGTGGAGCGCGCCTACTCGCGGGTGGACATGGTCTCCCGGCGCGGCGAGTTCGCGCTCCGCGGCGGCATCCTCGACGTCTTCCCGCCGACCGCCGAGCACGCGGTGCGCATCGAGTTCTTCGGCGACGAGGTCGATCAGATCCGCGCCTTCTCCGTCGCCGACCAGCGCTCCCTGCCGGAGCCGATCGCGCGCGTCTCCCTGCCTCCCAGCCGCGAGCTGCTGCTGACCGCCGAGGTGAGGGATCGCGCGCGCTCCCTCCTCCCGGACCTGCCCGCGCTCGCCGGGATGAGGGAGGGGCTGGCCGAGGGGCTCCCGGCGGAGGGCAGGGAGTCCCTGCTCCCCGGGCGGTCCGCGCCGCTCGTCTCCCTCGCCGAGTACCTGCCCGAGGGCTCGGCCGTCGCCGTCGTCGACCCGGAGCGGGCTTCCGCGCGGGCGCAGAGCCTGGGCGAGACCAACCGCGAGTTCCTGGAGGCGGCCTGGTCCGCCGCGACCGCGGGCGGCGACGCACCCGTCGACACGGCGGCCATGCTCGGCGAGCGCCTCAGCGCCGGCGACTTCCTCGAGCTGACGGAGCTGCGCGAGATCGTGCGCGACCGCCACGGCGTGTGGTGGCGGCTGAGCGTCTTCGACCCCGGTGCCGAGACGGAGCTCGAGGAGAGCTCCGCGCTCGCCGGGACGGCCATCCCCTCGTTCCACGGCAACGTCGACGGCGCGGTGGAGTTCGTGACCGAGCGCGTCCGCGAGGGCTGGCGCGTGGTGGTGGTCGCCGCCGGTCACGGCCTCGCCGAGCGCGCGCGCGACGTGCTGTCCGACCGGGGGATCGCCGCGCGCCTGGTCGAGAGCCTCGTCGAGGAGCCCGAGGCGGGGGTGGCCACCCTGGTCACCGGGAGCCTCGAAGCCGGGTTCCAGCTGCCGGGGTCCCGGCTGGCGGTGCTCACCGACAACGAGTTCTACGGCCGGACCATCGGCGGCGACAACCGGGTCGTCAAGAAGCTCGCGTCCCGGCGGCGCAACGTCGTCGATCCGCTGCAGCTGAAGCCCGGCGAGGTCGTGGTGCACGCCACGCACGGCATCGGCCGCTTCGTGGAGCTCACCCAGCGCGAGGTGTCCACCGGTGGCCGCAACGCCCAGAAGACCACCCGCGACTACCTGGTGCTGGAGTACGCGCCGGCCAAGCGCGGCTACCCGGGCGACAAGCTCTTCGTCCCCACCGACCAGCTCGACCTGCTCTCGAAGTACGTCGGCGGCGAGGCCCCGACCCTGTCCAAGATGGGCGGCAGTGACTGGGCGCAGGCCAAGGGCAAGGCCCGCAAGGCCGTGCGCGACATCGCCGTGGAGCTGGTGAAGCTGTACTCGGCGCGGATGGCGGCCAAGGGCCACGCCTTCGGCCCGGACACCCCCTGGCAGCGCGAGCTGGAGGAGGCCTTCCCCTTCGCGGAGACCCCCGATCAGCTGCAGACGGTGGAGGAGATCAAGGCCGACATGGAGAAGCCGATCCCGATGGACCGGCTGCTCTCCGGCGACGTCGGCTTCGGCAAGACCGAGGTCGCCGTCCGGGCCGCGTTCAAGGCGATCCAGGACGGCAAGCAGGTGGCGATGCTCGTGCCCACCACGCTCCTGGTCAAGCAGCATCTGGAGACCTTCACCGAGCGCTTCGCCGGCTTCCCGGTGAAGATCCGGTCGCTCTCGCGCTTCCAGACCGACAAGCAGGCCCGCGACGTGGTCGCAGGTCTTGCCGACGGCACGATCGACATGGTGATCGGCACCCACCGCATCCTCACCGAGAAGGTGATCTTCAAGGACCTGGGCCTGATGATCATCGACGAGGAGCAGCGCTTCGGCGTCGAGCACAAGGACCAGCTGAAGAAGCTGAAGACCAACGTCGACATCCTCGCCATGAGCGCGACCCCGATCCCGCGGACGCTGGAGATGGCGGTGACGGGGATCCGGGAGATGTCGACGCTGGCGACCCCGCCGGAGGACCGGCTGCCCATCCTCTCCTTCGTCGGGCCCCGAAACGACAAGCAGGTGGCGGCCGCGATCCGCCGCGAGCTGCTGCGCGAGGGCCAGGTGTTCTACGTGCACAACCGGGTGCAGTCCATCCAGAGGGTGGCCGCGCACCTGGCCGAGCTCGTGCCCGAGGCGCGGATCGCGATCGCGCACGGGCAGATGGGGGAGCACCAGCTCGAGCAGGTGGTCGACGACTTCTGGGAGCGCAAGTTCGACGTGCTCGTCTCCACCACGATCATCGAGACGGGCCTGGACATCTCCAACGCCAACACCATCATCATCGACCGGGCCGACCGCTACGGCCTCTCTCAGCTGCACCAGCTGCGGGGACGGGTGGGGCGCGGACGCGAGCGCGCCTATGCGTACTTCCTCTACGACGAGATGAAGCCGCTGACCGAGACCGCCGCCGACCGCCTGCAGACGATCGCGGTCAACAACGACCTGGGCTCGGGCATGCAGGTGGCGCTGAAGGACCTGGAGCTGCGGGGCGCCGGCAACCTGCTCGGCGCCGAGCAGGCCGGGCACATCGCCGGCGTCGGCTTCGACCTGTACCTGCGGATGATCGGCGAGGCCGTGGCGACCTTCCGCGGGGAGGAGACCGAGACCGGGACCGAGCTGCGGCTCGAGCTGCCCGTCGACGCGCGGATCCCGCCGACGTACATCGACAGCGAGCGGCTGCGGCTGGAGGCGTACCAGAAGCTCTCCGCGGCCTCCTCGGCCACGGCGAAGGACGAAGCGATCGATCTCGTCGTCGAGGAGCTGACCGACCGGTACGGCGCCCCGCCCGCGGAGGTGGAGGGGCTCGTGCGCGTGGCGCGCCTGCGCCGGCGGGCGGCGACGGCCGGCCTTGCCGACGTGGTCGCGATGGGACCGAACCTGCGGATCGCGCCCGCGCACCTGCCGGACTCGATCCGGGTGCGCATGCAGCGGCTGTACCCGCAGGCGAAGCTCGTCGCCGGAGGGGATGCCGCGGTGATCCCGCTGCCGCGTCCGGGTGGGGAGGCGCCGAGCGACGCCGAGCTGCTGGACTGGGTGGAGCAGGTGCTCACGGCGCTTTTCCCGTTGCCGGCTGTCGTGGGAGCACCGGGCGCGACATCGACGTGATCGCCTCCGACGGCGGGCTCCTGCCCGCCCCGGTCTCGGTGGACAGGCCGTAGCTCACCGCAGGCGAGCGCGCCGAGATCGTCGTCCGCATGGAGCCGGGGGAGCGGGTGGTCCTCCATAGCGAGCCGGCGTCGAACCCGGACCGCTTCGACGGCTCCGACGACCGCGTCGACATCCTGGAGCTGCGCGCCGCCGACGTCCTCGCGCCCTCGCCCGCGCTCCCGGGCGTCGCCGGCTCCGGCGGACGGCGGGTCGGAGCACGGCGGGCACTGAGCGGGCGGCGGTCGCCTCTATACGATGAGCGGATGACGGAGGAGACCTGGCAGGGAGCCGATCTGCTCGCCGGACCCCGGGGCCGGCGGCTCTGCCTCGAGCTCGTCGTAGAGCTCGATCCCGATGTCCGCGCCGCTGTCCATCGCCTCTCCTGGGGCTCCGGGGGAGTGCTCCTCCGGTCCGGCGACGCGGGCCCGGAGACTCCGCGCGAGCCGGAGACCGGGCTCGACGACCTCGTCGCCGGCATCGCACGGATCGACCCGGAGGGGATCGCGTCCGACGCGATCGATCGTGCCCTCGCGAGGTCCGTGGACACGGCCATGTACTGGCAGGAGCCCTACGGCGAGGACGTGCTCGCCGCCTTCCCCGAGGTGCGCGCGGCACTGGGACCGGTGGCCGTGCGGGTCGCCGACGACCGCGGTTCCTCCTGGTGGACCCGGCCCCGCCGTCCGGAGCAGTGGAGCATCGAGTGGCATGGGGCTCCCCTGCCCGCGCCGGAGGTCGACGATCCGTCCGTCGTTCTGGAGGGGTGGCGGGCGCACACCCTCGCCGACGAGGAGCGGGCGGGGCGCGAGCGCCCGAGCGACCCGGCCGCGTCCTGGAGCGGGGAGTGGTGGTCGTCCCCCTTCGGCACGCTGATGACCGCCCGGATCCTGATGACCACCGGGGTCCTGGACGACGGCGTGCCCGCGGGCCTGCGGCTCGTGGAGGACTCCCTGGGCTACCAGGAGGCCACGGCGGTGCCGGTGGGCGGCGTCGGCCGCACGCTCGAGATCCGCGGCGTCGCGGACTGGGCCGAGCTGTGCCGGCGGTTCCCGCTGGAGGTCACGGCCTCCCGCCGGCACGACTGGTACCGCACCACGGGGCGCCACGGTCGCTGGGTCATCCCCGACTGGCGCGAGGCCGCGAGGGAGTGGGACGCGGTGCACCTCACCACGGCCGGGTACCTCTCCGCCGCCACGGTCGCGATCCCCGTCGATTCCGAGCGCGCGAGCGTCATCGCCGGCTGGGGCCCCGACACGACGGTGTGGCTGGGCGGTCCGCTGCGCCGGTGGGCGGCCGAGGCGGTGGAGTGGCGCTTCGACCGCGACCGCGACGACTGGGTGCGCGCCTGAAGTCCGCCATCCGTCGTGACGATCTGCGGACTCGAGGACGATCTGACGTGGTGCATGCGGAGAGACCTCCGCAGATCGTCACGACGTCCGCGGACCGTCACGGGCTGACACCGCGACCGGGGGCGGCTACGCTGGCGGCATGATCTACGAGCACCTCGGGGCTCGGCCCCGGATCCACGACACCGCCGTCGTCGCGCCGACCGCCGTCATCTCCGGCGACGTGGAGATCGGTCCGCACTGCCAGATCCTGCACGGCGCCGTCATCACGGCGGAGGGCGGCCCGATCGTGCTCGGCGAGCACGTCATCGTGATGGAGAACGCCCTCGTCCGCGCAACGGCGGCCGACGCCGTGCACATCGGGGCGCATACCCTGCTCGGCACGCTCTCCAGCGTGGCCGGCGCCGACATCGGCGAGGAGGTCTTCCTCGCCTCCGGCGCTCGGGTGTTCAACGGCGCCCGGGTCGGCGCGCGCAGCGAGGTGCGGGTGAACGCGATCGTGCATCGCCGGAGCGTGCTGGCGGAGGGCACGGTCGTGCCGATCGGCTGGGTCGCGGTGGGGGAGCCGGCGCGACTGCTCACAGCCGATCAGGCCGAGGAGATCGCCGCGGCGCAGCCCGAGCTCGACTTCCCCGGCTACGTCTTCGGCGTGGATCGGAACACCCCCGACCTCATGGTGCAGCTCACCGAGCGGTACGCGTCCTCGCTCGCCCGCCACGCGGACGACCACCGGGTCGACTGACCGGACCCCGATCGTCGTCTCCGTCGCCGTGCATCGGACCGGCCGCACGGGAGCGAGCTCCGGAAGAAGGCATGCCGCCCGCGCGGACGGCTGCGTCGCACGGGAATGATGCCGCTGCGGTCGCTGTCCTCTGCGCGGGGCCCCGCCGCCGGTGTGCCGATGAGGTGCCGCAGGTACCGTGCCCCGGGCGGGCGCGGGCCGTCTGCGCAGGGGCGTCGCGCGCCCTCTCGTGCAGGATCGCGCTGATGAGACGCGGGGAGGGGTTTGGCGACGCGGGAGGGTCCATGGTATCTATGCCTTGGACTATAAACACGTGGCTCCTGTGCATTTCAGCGGAGGCGCCCGAGAGGAAGGGTCTCCGTGAGAGCTCCGACGAGGCGGCCGTCGCGTGCAGGGCACGCGAGCGGTGCGGCGATCGTCGGCAGGTCGTCCGCGGGTGAGATCCTCGCCGCGGCACCCCGCTCGTGGACCCCGTCCGACGTCGCGCCGACCTCCTCGATCGGCGCCGACGACGCGTCGAGCGCCGGAGCCGCCGGTGAGACGCCCGCACTCGACAGCGCCACCGCGGGCGCGACCCTCACCGTCGCTGTGCGCGGCGCCAGAGCAGGTCGCCACCCGGCTGCGACGACATCGGCACCGGCCGGCTCCCGAGAACTCGGTGAGCCGGCCGTGGGGGATGCCGATGATCGAGGGGACGCCGCAGAGGGGAAGCCGGCTCAGCGCGGAGCCCGGCGCAGGGGAACCGCCCCCGGTGGCGCTGTCGGATCCG
>JBEBWQ010000014.1:0-21772 GCA_040392075.1 Microbacterium sp. | reverse complement strand
TGACCGGAGAGAGCGCGACGAGTGACGCCTCCCCTCACACCCCCAGCTGCTCGAGCCACGCGGACACCGATCGCGGCGTGAGCCCCAGAAGGCGCTGCGCGCTGTTCTCCTCCGCGATGACGTTGCCCGGCTGGGTGTTCAGGAACTCGTAGAGCTCGACGACCGGGGCGCTCGCCTCGGGGCCGAACAGCGGGGCGATGAGGCGCCCGAACTCCGCGGGGGCGATCCCCTCGTACCGGACGGCGCGACCCAGATGAGCGGCGAACCCCGCCGCGAGGTCCGGACCGGTGAGGGCGGGGAGGTGTCCGACCGCGACGGTGCCGGTCACCTCCGTGCCGGTCAGCAGGCGCACGACGACATCGGCGACGTCCAGGTGGGAGCTCCATGACACGGGGAAGGACTCCGGGAGCGGGTAGCGCAGCACGCCCTCCTCGCGGGTGGGCTCCGCGACGACCGGCAGCAGCAGGTTCTCGAGGTACAGGCGGGTGGCCACGACCGCGGTCGGGATCCCGGCCTCCTCAGCCCCGCGGATCAGGGTCACGATCGGGCTGTCGTCGGCGGACTGGAACGGGGTGCCCGGTGCGTCGACCACCTCGCCGCTGGTGGAGATCACGACCCGGGCGGGACGCGCGGCGGCCAGAGCCGCGACGGCCGCGTCCGCATAGACGGCGACTCGCTCCGGCGCGTCCATCGGGAGATGGAGGAACACGCCCTCCGCCCCCGTGTACGCCGCGGTCAGCGAATCGGCGTCCGCGAGGTCGACGGCGACGGCGTCCACCCCGTCCGGGACCGCTGAGATGTCGCGCACGGCGGCGACGGCTCTGCGGCCGGCGGCCTGGAGAGCGGAGAGGACGGGGGAACCCTGTGCGCCGGTGGCGCCGTGGACGATGTACACCATGTCTCCTATTAGACACCGATGGTGTCCGGCACGCGCCGACATCCGGGTCCGAGATTCAGGATCCGACTCGGCGAGCCCGCCGGAAGCACCGGACGAGGACGACGGTCACTCCGCGAGGAAGGCGGGGACGGCGTCCTTCGGGCGGCCGATCATCGCCCGATCGCCGGCGGCGCCGTGGCGGATGAGGATGGGGCGCTGCAGGAGCTCCGGGTGCGCGACGAGCACGTCGATCACCTGATCGGCGGTGGACACATCGGCCTCGGTCAGCCCGGCGCGGGCGAAGTTCGGGTCGCGGCGGACCAGGTCTCCGGGATCGCCGTCGAGCAGGACGATCAGGTCGCGCAGCTGTTCCGCGGTGCGCGGCTCCTTCAGGTACTCCACGACCTCGTACGAGCGGCCGGACTCCCTCGTCGCCTCCAGGGCGGCGCGGGAGGTCGAGCAGCGGGGATTGTGCAGAAGGGTGACGTCGACGCTCATGCCTCCAGTGTCGCGCAGAACCGGAGCGGGCAGGACCGAGGAGGGGACGGGCGCGCCGTCGGGAGATACGGGCCCGATAGCCTGGACGGGTTCTGCGCGGACCCGCGGGGCTCGCGCGCATCGCGGCCCCGGGACCGCGAACGCCTGCTCCCCGATCCCCGCTGCGAAGGACCCCCATGGCGCGCCCCGCCGACGAGAAGAACCGGTACCGTCCCGATCCCTCGGTGATGACCGCGCTGAGATCACCCCGGATCCTGGTCCGCGAGGTCCTGGCGGGCCTGGTCGTCGCCCTCGCGCTGATCCCGGAGGCGATCGCGTTCTCCGTCATCGCCGGGGTGGATCCGAAGGTCGGGCTGTTCTCCTCCTTCATCATGGCGATCGCCATCGCCTTCCTCGGCGGTCGTCCGGCGATGATCACAGCGGCCACCGCCGCCGTCGCCCTCGTCATCGCGCCGGTGATGCGGGAGCACGGGATGGACTACTTCATCGCCACCGTCCTCCTCGGCGGCGCCGTCCAGATCCTCCTGGCGGTGTGCGGGGTCGCGAAGCTCCTGCGCTTCATCCCGCGGAGCGTCATGGTCGGCTTCGTCAACTCCCTGGCGATCCTCGTCCTCCTGGCCCAGCTGCCGCACCTGTTCGACGTGCCGTGGGCGGTCTATCCGCTCGTCGTGCTGGGGGTGCTCGTCATCGTCCTCTTCCCGAAGCTGACGACCGTGATCCCCGCTCCGCTGGTCTCCATCGTGATCGTCACCGCGATCGTCGTGGTCTTCGCGCTGAACGTGCCCACGGTCGGCGACCAGGGCGAGCTCCCCCGGAGCCTTCCCGAGCTGTTCCTCCCGCAGGTGCCCCCGACCTGGGAGACGCTGACGATCATCGCGCCCTACGCCCTGGCCATGGCCTTGGTCGGCCTCATGGAGTCGCTGATGACCGCGAAGCTCGTGGACGAGATCACCGACACCCACTCGAACAAGACCCGCGAGAGCTGGGGACAGGGCGTGGCGAACATCCTCTCCGGCCTCTTCGGCGGCATGGGCGGCTGCGCAGTGGTCGGGCAGACGATGATCAACGTGAAGGTCTCCGGCGCGCGCACGCGGATCTCGACGTTCCTCGCCGGGGTCTTCCTGCTGATCCTCGTGGTCGTGCTCGGCGACGTCGTGGGCCTCATCCCGATGGCGGCCCTCGTGGCGGTGATGATCATGGTCTCGGTGGCGGCGTTCGACTGGCATTCGGTCCGCCCCTCCACGCTCCGGCGGATGCCGAAGAGCGAGACCTTCGTGATGGTCGCCACCGTCGTCCTGGTCGTGGTGACGCAGAACCTCGCGATCGGGGTCGTGCTCGGCGTGCTCGTGGCCTCGGTCCTGTTCGTGCGGCGCGTGGCGCACTTCACCACCGTCACCCGACGGCTCGCCGACGAGGGCTCGGTCGTGCGCTACGACGTCGAGGGCGAGCTGTTCTTCGCGTCCAGCAACGACCTGACCACCCAGTTCGACTACCGGCAGGACCCGGATCGGATCGTGATCGACATGACCCGATCCCACATCTGGGACGCGTCGACCGTCGCGGCGCTCGACGCGATCGTCACGAAATACGGGCAGTACGGCAAGACGGTCGAACTGGTCGGCATGAACGAGGGCACCCGCGCCTTCCACCGGCGCCTGAGCGGCGGCCTCGGCGCCTGAGCGACGACCACGGCCCCGATCAGCCCGCGGTCGTCCAGCCGTAGCGGGAGCCCAGCGCGCGGGCGATGCCGGCATAGCGCTCCCGGTCGAGCACGGCCGCCTCCCGCCGCATGCCGCGGGCGTGCACGCTGTAGAGGGCGTCGACGTCGACCCACGAGGGACGTCCCTGCGCATCCCACGGGCCCGTGCCGAGCGGGAGCAGATCCCGGGCGCCCTCGCGGTGCTTGCTCGTCATCCGCACCGCGTAGACCCGGTCGGCCGACTGCCGTCCGATCACGAGGACCGGGCGGTCCTTGCCGCGACCGTCGTTCTCGTCGTAGGGCACCCAGGTCCAGATCACCTCCCCCGCGTCCGGGTCGCCGTCGCGGTCGGGCGCGTAGTCGATCCGCACCGCGCGCACCGTCCCCGGGTCGATCCGGACGGTCTCGGTGCCCGCCAGGCGCCCCGGCTCCCGTCCCTCGGCGGAGGACCGCGGAGGCGCCGAGGGCCCTGTCCGGGGGCGTTCCGCCCGGCCGGTCGTCCGCGAGGAGGGCGGCAGGAGCAGATCGACGATGCGCGCGAGAATCCCCCGGGAAGCCATGGAGAAACCCTATCGGGAACACGACAACGACCCGGAGCATCCACTCTCCGGGCCGTTGCCGCCTTCTGCTACGCCTCCATCAGCGCGTAGCCCTCCTCGCCGTGCACCGCCTGGTCGACGCCGGCGATCTCGTCGTCATTGGTGACGCGGAAGCCGATCGTCTTCTCCAGGGCCAGACCGATCACCAGTGCGACCACGAAGGAGTAGATCATCACGCCCACCGAGGCGAGCACCTGGACCACGAGGAGCCGACCGTCGCCCCCGGTGAACAGGCCCTGCTCGGTGGCGAAGAAGCCCAGGTACACCGTGCCGAGCAGACCGCCGACGAGGTGGATGCCCACCACGTCGAGCGAGTCGTCGTAGCCGAGGCGGAACTTCAGGTCCACCGCCAGCGCACAGAGGATCCCGGAGAGGGCGCCGAGCACGAGAGCCCAGCCCGGTGCCAGGTTGGCGCAGGCGGGCGTGATCGCCACCAGGCCCGCGACCGCGCCGGAGGCGGCGCCGACCGAGGTGGGCTTGCCGTCGCGGAGGCGCTCGATGAAGATCCAGCCGAGGACCGCGGCAGCGGTGGCGCCCAGGGTGTTGATGGCGATGAGACCGACTCCGCCCATGTCCTCCGAGAGCCACTCGGCGCCGGCGTTGAAGCCGAACCAGCCGAACCACAGCAGAGCCGCGCCCAGCAGGGTCAGCGGCACGTTGTGGGGCTTGAAGACGCCCTTCTCGAAGCCGATGCGCCGGCCGAGCACGATGGCCAGGGCCAGAGCCGCGGCTCCGGCGTTGATGTGCACCGCGGTGCCGCCGGCGTAGTCGATGACGGCGATGCCGCTGTCGGCCCCGAACAGCATCTCGCCGAGGTTCGAGACCCAGCCGCCGCCCCACACCCAGGCGGCGATCGGGAAGTATCCGAGGGTGCCGAAGATGCCGACGAAGATCAGCCAGGGGCCGAACTTCGCCCGGTCGGCGATCGCGCCGGAGATCAGTGCGACCGTGATGATCGCGAACGTCGCACCGTAGGCCACGCCCAGCAGCCCGACGTTCGCATCCGGGCCCTCGGCCATGCCGGACAGCGCGAAGTCGGCGAAGGGGTTGCCCGCGAACTGGAAGGGGCCGTCCACGGCGCTCATCGAGAAGCCGTAGAGGACCCAGAGCACGGCGATGAGGCCGATCGCGCCGAAGCTCATCATCATCATGCTGACGACGCTCTTCGCTTTGACCAGTCCGCCGTAGAAGAACGCCACGCCGGGCGTCATCAGAAGGACGAGAGCGGTCGCAGTGATCGCCCAAGAAATGTTTCCCGGAGCATCCATGTCATCTCCTTGTATCGGTCGGGAAACTCAGTGTGCATCGCGCCTGTTTCCGGGATGTGCGCGGAAGATGTCGGTCGTGTTTCCGATGGGGACCGCGGATGACGATCGTGTGACGCGCGCCGTCCGGCGGGCCCCGGGAGCAGGTCGGAGTGCCGTGATCCGGAGGAACCGGCGCCGGGCGGTCTGATCCCGACACCTCCCTCCCTCTCACCGGCAGAGCCCCATCGGCGCGGGATGATGGAGGCACCGACGACCGGAAGGCCTCCGATGACAGAGAAGACCCTCGCCGAACGGCTCCGCATCCTCCCGGACCAGCGTCTGCTGCTCCTCGCTGATGACGCGCAGTCGGCCCTGGTCGGGCCGCTCCCCGCCGGGGTCCGCGTCACGACAGCGGACGAGCTCCCCGCTGACGGCGTCGACGCGGCGCTCTTCTTCGTCCGGGACGCGGCGGAGCTCGAGGAGCGTCTGACCTCCCTCCTCCCCCTGCTGGGGACGGCGAGGCCGGTGTGGGCGGCCTACCCGAAGGGGAACCGCAGCGACATCAACCGGGACAGCATCTGGCGTCGCGTGGAGGCCCACGGCTGGACGCTCACCGGGAACATCGCGGTCGACGACGTCTGGTCGGCGGTGCGGATGAAGCCGGTCGCCTGAGGCGCGACCTGCGCCGCCCCGGGGAGGGACGGGGCTCAGCCGGCCGAGTGCGTGAGGGCGATGAGGCGCGAGATCGCCCGGAGGTACTTCTTCCGGTAGCCGCCGGCGAGCATCTCGGGAGAGAAGACCTGCTCGAGGCTCAGACCGGAGGCCACGATCGGGAGCTGTGCGTCGTAGGCGCGGTCGACGAAGGCGACGAAGCGCAGCGCCTCGGACTGATCGGTCAGCTGATGCACGTCCCGCATGCCGATCAGGTCGACGCCGTCGATCAGGCGGATGTAACGGGACGGGTGCACCTGCGCGAGGTGGCGCATGATGTCCGTGAACCCGTCGTCACCGACCACGGCGTCCGCGACGGCGGTGTCGAGCGCCGCGCGGTACGCGGCCGCATCGTGCACGCGCGCCTGTCCGTCGAGCGAGCGCTGGCGGAAGTCCACGCCGTCGATCCGCAGCGTCTGGAAGCTGTCGGACATCTGGTGGATCTCGCGCAGGAAGTCCTGCGCGGCGAAGCGCCCCTCGCCCAGAGCGTTCGGCGGGGTGTTGCTCGTCGCCGCCAGCCGGGTGCCGCTCGTGACGAGCTCGCCCAGCAGCCGCGTCATCACCATCGTGTCGCCCGGATCGTCCAGCTCGAACTCGTCGATGCAGAGCAGGTCGGCGCCGCGCAGCAGGTCGACGGTGTTCTTGTAGCCGAGCGCCCCGACCAGCGCGGTGTACTCGATGAAGGATCCGAAGTACTTCCGGCGCGCGGGCATCGCATGGTAGATCGAGGCGAGCAGGTGCGTCTTGCCCACGCCGAAGCCGCCGTCGAGGTAGACGCCGGGCTTCATCGGCTCCTCCTTCTTCGCGCGCCGGAAGAGGCCCCCGCGCGCGACCGGTCCGCCGCCGGAGGCGAACCGCTGCAGCAGCGTCTTCGCCTCCTCCTGCGAGGGGTAGGCGTCGTCCGACCGGTAGGAGTCGAAGGTGGCCAGATCGAACTGCGGCGGCGGGACCAGGCTCTTCAGCATCTCGGCGCCGGTGACGCTCGGCTGACGGTCGGTGAGATGCACGATGCCGGGGGTGGGAGAGGTCATGGGATTCCTGTGTCGAAGTCTTACGCCGACGGGGTGCGGGACCGGCGAAAGCGATCTAGGGTCGAAGGAGGGACGGCTCCAGCGTACGCCGTCCCTCGTCGAGTCGTTCCGCATCGCAGGCGGCCGGCTCGCTCACAGGTCCGACACCATCGAGGAGCATCTCCGTGACGATCCCGTTCGACACTTCCTCCGCCAAGTTCGCCGAGTACGCCGAGCCCGGCCGTCTCGTGAGCACCCCGTGGCTTGCGGAGCACCTCGGCGAACCGGGCCTCGTCGTCGTGGAGTCCGATGAGGACGTCCTGCTGTACGAGACCGGGCATATCCCCGGAGCCGTGAAGGTCGACTGGCACACCGAGCTGAACGACCCGGTCCTGCGCGACTACGTCGACGGCGCCGGCTTCGCCGACCTGCTCAGCCGCAAGGGCATCTCGCGGGACGACACCGTCGTCATCTACGGCGACAAGAGCAACTGGTGGGCCGCCTATGCCCTGTGGGTGTTCTCCCTGTTCGGCCACGAGGACGTGCGCCTCCTCGACGGCGGCCGGGACAAGTGGATCGCCGAGGGCCGCGAGCTCACCACCGAGGTGCCCGCGCGCCCCGCCACCGAGTACCCGATCGTGGAGCGTGACGACAGCCGCCTGCGCGCCTACAAGGAGGACGTGCTCGCCCACCTCGGCAAGCCTCTGATCGACGTGCGCTCCCCCGAGGAGTACACGGGCGAGCGCACGCACATGCCGGCCTACCCGCAGGAGGGCACGCTGCGCGGCGGTCACATCCCCACCGCGCAGAGCGTGCCGTGGGCGCGCGCGGTCGGCGAGGACGGCGGCTTCAAGTCCCGTGCGGAGCTGGAGCAGCTGTACCTGGGCGAGGCGGGCCTGGCCCCTGGCGACGACGTGGTGGTGTACTGCCGGATCGGCGAGCGGTCCTCGCACACCTGGTTCGCGCTGAACCACCTGCTCGGCTTCGAGAACGTCCGCAACTATGACGGCTCCTGGACCGAGTGGGGCAACGCCGTGCGCGTGCCCATCGCCGTCGGCGAGGAGGCGGGCGCGATCTGAGCCCGGTCGCTGAGCTCGACGGTGTCGTCGTGTCCGTCGAAAGGCCACCCCGGGGCCATGCTCCGGCAGCCTCGGCGACCGCGGGTCGCGGCAGGTGCTCGGTCCTCCGCCGGGCGGCCGACGACCCGCGTCGCGTGTGAGGATGGAGGGATGAGCTCCCCCGACGCCGGCGCACCTGCCGTCCCCGAGATCCTCGCGGAGATCCGCGACGACTTCCTCGACCTGCCCGAGACCGACCGTCTCTCCCTCCTGCTGGAGTTCTCGGGCGAGCTGCCCGAGCTGCCCGAGGAGCTGCAGGACCGGCCGGAGCTGCTGGAGCGCGTGGTCGAGTGCCAGTCGCCGGTATTCATCATCATCACCCTCGAGGACGGGGTCGTCGCGATGCACGCGACAGCTCCTCCGGAGGCCCCCACGACCCGCGGTTTCGCCAGCATCCTCGCCCAGGGGCTCACCGGCCTGACCGTCGACGAGGCACTGGCCGTTCCCGACGACTACCCGCAGACGATCGGTCTGACCAAGCTCGTCTCCCCGCTGCGCATCAGCGGCATGAGCGGCATGCTGTTGCGCGCCAAGCGCCAGATCCGCGAGAAGATCGCCTGACGGCGCGTGCCCGAGACATCGCGTCCGGGCGGTCTTGCACGGTGCGGGACCTCTCTGTAGACATGCGGTAGACCGGCGGGGGCTTGCCCGCCTTTCGCATCACAACGGGAGCGAGAGATCATGGCCGAACCGATCCCCCTCGATCACACCTTCACGGCCCCCATCGGCGTGGAGGTGAAGGGCGAGCTCTGGTCGTGCGTCGAGATGCCCGCCTCAGCCGAGTATTTCGGCACAAAGCGTGCGGTGCGCGTCGACGCGACCGTGGACGGCATCCCGCTGGAGCGGGTCGGGCTGATGGTGACCGGCCGGGGCGGGCACATGCTCTCCCTCAGCGCAAAGCTCCGCAAGCAGCTCGGCAAAGAGATCGGCGATACCGTGACCGTCCACCTGCGGCGTCGGCTGAGTTAGGGGCAGGTCCTGGCGTTTCCGCTTCGCCGGGGTGCCCGGATTCATCGCCGGAGCCCGGCGGTACCCCGGTGGTCTCAGGCGAGGATGTGCTCCCGGACCCAGTCGGTGATCGCGGCGGACCAGGCCGCCGGGTCGTAGTTCCACAGCTTGGTGTGCCGGGCGCCGGAGATCTGCGGCATCGTCACGATGTCCGGCCGGGCCTGCGCGAGGGCGTGCGAGGCGTCCGACGGCACGTACCCGTCGTCATCGCTGTGCAGCAGCAGGATCGGGGCGGCGAGCTCCGCCGCTCGGGCGACCATGTCCAGCCGGTCGAACGGGATCGCCTCCTCCGCGCCGGTCAGGCGCGCGGTGAGCGGTGAGGAGAGGACCTCCATGGCGAGCCCCGGCAGCGGGTCGACGATGCCCTCGGCGCGCGCCTGGAAACGCAGGACGCTGCGCCAGTCCACGACCGGGGAGTCCAGGACCAGCCCGACGATCGCATCCCGGTGCGAGGAGGAGACGGCCGTCTGCAGCGCAATGGCCCCGCCCATCGACCACCCCATGAGCACGATGCGGCGCGCGCCCTGCCGGAGCGCCCACGCGACCGCCGCGTCCACGTCGCGCCACTCCGAGGCTCCCAGGCCGTAGGCGCCGCCGCGGCTGCGCGGGGCCTCGCCGTCGTTGCGGTAGGAGACGACGAGCGTGGTCATGCCGAGGGCGCGGAAGATCGGGACGGCGCGCAGGCATTCCGCACGGCTCGCCCCCCGTCCGTGCACCTGGATCACCCAGGTCGCCGCGGGGTCGCCGGCCTCCTCGACGCCGCTCGCCTCCGGGCCGGGGAAGAGCCACGCCGGGCACGGGCCGGCCGGTGACCCGATCAGCACGCCCTCCCACGGCAGGTGCAGCTCCGCGGGTGAGGTGAAATACCATCCGCTGAAGGCCGCCGGCCGGTCGATCCGCGCTCCCGGCTCGATCTGGGTGAGGAGCTTGCGCCGCACCGCCGCCTCGTCGCTGTGCAGCACGGCGCCCAGCTTCACGTAGCCGTAGGTCCCGGTGGTGAACAGGCCGTAGCGACCCGGGAGCACGGTGTCGGGGGTGCGGGTCAGCTCGATCGTCTGCGCGCCCGTGTCGACGGCGACGATCTCGGTGTCCGGGCGGCGGGGAGCGGGCGTCACCACGCGCCGGGCGGTGATCAGCACGATGAGGCCCACCGCCGCGGCGAAGGCTCCGGCGGCCACCGCCACCAGGCCGATGAGGGCGGGGAGCAACCGCACTGCGGCGTGCCTGAGTGAGTTCATCGTCTCCTGACTCTAGTCTGTCGGCGTGACCGCTCCCTCCGCCGACGAGACGTCCTTCGCGGCCGTCGCCGGCGAGCTGCGGGCGCTCGCCTTCCGCCGCGACATCGTCGTGCGCGAGATCCCCGCGCCATCCGGTCTCGCACCGTACGCCGTGGCGTTCGCCGCGGATGTCCGCCCCGACGAGCACGGCGACTCGATCTACGGCACCGGGCGGTTCGTGCTCCTGCACGATCCGTCCGAGCCGGACGCCTGGGCGGGGCCGTGGCGCATCGTCACCTTCGCCCAGGCGCCGCTGGAGCCGGAGATCGGGATCGATCCGCTTCTGACCGAGGTCACCTGGTCCTGGCTGGTCGATGCGCTCGAGTCCCGCGGCGCGGTGTCGCACGCGGCGGCGGGCACGGCGACGAAGATCCTGTCCCGCGGATTCGGGACGCTGGAGCCGGAGGGCGAGGGCGCGCAGATCGAGCTGCGCGCTTCGTGGTCGCCGGTCGCGCCCTTCTCTCCCCACGCGGAGGCCTGGGTGGAGCTGGTCGGCATGCTGGCGGGCCTGCCGCCGGGCTCGGAGGATGTCGCCGTCTTCGGCGCGAGGAGGAGTGCACGTGACTGAGGGAGCCGCCGATTTCCCGGTGATCGAGGGGGCCTCGGCCTTTCTCCGGAGCGTCGAGCAGCTGGCGGCCGGGTCCGGTCCAGTCGCCGTCGACGTCGAGCGCGCCTCCGGGTTCCGCTATTCCCAGCGGGCGTACCTGGTGCAGGTCTTCCGCCGGGACTCCGGCGTCTTCCTCATCGACCCGACCACGCTGGACGATTTCAGCGCGCTGCAGGAGGCGATCGGACAGGACGAGTGGGTCTTCCACGCCGCGAGCCAGGACCTGCCGTCGCTGCGTGAGCTGGGCCTCGTCCCGCGCACGCTCTTCGACACCGAGCTCGCCGCGCGCCTCGCCGGGTTCGAGCGCGTGGGTCTCGGCGCCGTGGTGGAACGGACGCTCGGAATCTCCCTGGCCAAGGAGCACTCCGCCGCCGACTGGTCCAACCGTCCGCTGCCGGCCGCCTGGCTGGAGTATGCAGCGCTGGACGTGCTGCACCTGGTCGACGTGCGGGATCATCTCGCCGTTGAACTGCACGAGCAGGGCAAGGACGCCTTCGCCGCCGAGGAGTTCGCCGCGACGCTGGCACGCCTCCCGAAGCCGCCGCGCGAGGAGCCCTGGCGCCGGCTGAGCGGCCTGCACCAGGTGCGCGGCGCGCGCAACCTCGCCGTCGCCCGCGAGCTGTGGCAGGCGCGCGAGGACTACGCCCGGGAGCAGGACGTGGCACCCGGCCGCCTGGTGCCCGATCGCGCCCTGGTGGCCGCCGTGCTCGCGAATCCGGCCAGCAAGCAGGAGCTCGCGGCGGTCTCCGCCTTCACCGGACGGGCGAGCCGCAGTCAGCTCGATCGCTGGTGGCGCGCGATCGAACGGGGTCGCGAGGCGCCCGTCCCCCCGCGGGAACGGGTGCCCTCCGACACCCTGCCGCCGCCGCGGGCCTGGGCCGACCGCAATCCGGAGGCGGATGCGCGGCTCAAGCGCGCCCGCCCGGCCGTCGAGGCCCGCGCGGAGGAGCTGGGCATGCCGACGGAGAACCTGCTGACCCCGGAACTGCTGCGCCGCCTCGCCTGGGAGCCTCCGGGTGACGCGGACGCGGACGCGGTCGCTGCAGCACTGCTCACCCTCGGGGCGCGCCCCTGGCAGATTGCACAGACTGCACAGCGAATCGCTGTTGCCTTTGAAGAAGCCCTACAATCGACCGACGAGCCCTCTGTGGACGCTTCGTAGGTTCGACCTAACCGGTTCCGGGAATGCGAAACTCAGTCCTAAGCTGAGGGAAACCTAATCCTGGAGGCAGAGTGGCCGAGATCTCGGACGTCTTCTTCGTCGACGGCGTACGCACCCCGTTCGGGCGCGCCGGCGAGAAGGGCATGTACTGGAACACCCGCGCCGACGACCTGGTCGTCAAGGCGATGATCGGGCTGATGGAGCGCAATCCGTCCGTCCCCAAGGAACGGATCGACGACGTCGCGATCGCCGCGACCTCGCAGACCGGGGACCAGGGGCTCACGCTCGGTCGCAGCACAGCGATCCTCGCCGGGCTCCCCCAGAGCGTCCCGGGCTACGCGATCGACCGGATGTGCGCGGGCGCGATGACGAGCGTCACCACCCTCGCGGGCGGCATCGGCATGGGCATGTACGATCTCGCGATCGCCGGCGGCGTGGAGCACATGGGCCGTCACCCGATCGGCGCCAACGTCGACCCGAACCCGCGCTTCGTGGCGGAGAAGATGGTGGACCCCGCGGCCCTCGACATGGGCGTGACCGCCGAGCGCCTGCACGACCGCTTCCCGCAGCTGACCAAGGAGCGCGCCGACGGCTACGGGATGCGCAGCCAGCAGAAGGCCCAGGCCGCTTACGAGACCGGCCGCATCCAGAGCGACCTCGTCCCGGTCGCCGTCCGTGACGCCGAGGGCTCCTGGGGACTCGCGACCGAGGACGAGGGCCGTCGCCCCGAGACCACGATGGAGGGCCTGGCCGGACTGCGCACGCCGTTCCGTCCGCACGGACGCGTCACCGCCGGCACCTCCTCCCCCCTTACCGACGGCGCGACGGTGAGCCTGCTGGCCAGCGGCCCGGCCGCCGCCGAGCTGGGCCTGGCCCCGAAGATGCGCCTGGTCTCCTTCGCCTTCTCCGGGGTGCAGCCCGAGGTCATGGGCATCGGTCCGATCCCCTCCACCGAGAAGGCGCTCGCCCGCGCCGGCCTGACCATCGCCGACATCGGCCTGTTCGAGCTCAACGAGGCCTTCGCCGTGCAGGTGCTGTCGTTCCTCGACCACTTCGGCATCGACGACGAGGATCCCCGGGTCAACCCGTGGGGCGGGGCGATCGCCTTCGGCCATCCGCTCGCCGCCTCCGGTGTGCGGCTGATGATCCAGCTCGCCGCGCAGTTCGCCGAGCGCCCCGACGTCCGCTACGGCCTCACCGCGATGTGCGTGGGGCTCGGGCAGGGCGGCTCGGTCATCTGGGAGAACCCCCACTACACGGGGCCGAACCGCGCCGGCGCGAAGAACTGAGGGACACGGGAATGACGAACTACGACGCCATCGACTTCAGCCCTCTGGCCGCCCTCTCCGCGGACGAGGTGGTCACGCACTCGCGCACGCGCGACGTGCGGCTGCCCAGCGGCCGGACCCTCGCCCTCATCACCCTCGACAACGGCCGCGACCACACCCGCCCGAACACCGTGGGCCCGGCCACGCTGGACGAGCTGGCCGACACCCTCGCCGTGCTCGCGACGCGCGCGGCGGCCGGGGAGATCCACGCGGTCGGCATCACCGGCAAGCCGTACATCCTGGCCGCGGGCGCCGACCTCTCCCAGGTCGCTCAGCTGCCCTCGCGCGAGATCGCGGTGATGATCGCCCAGCGCGGGCACCAGGTGCTCGGCCGGCTCAGCACGCTGGAAGTGCCGAGCTTCGCCTTCGTCAACGGCCTGGCGCTCGGCGGCGGGCTGGAGATCGCGCTGAACTCCACCTACCGCACCGTCGACGCCTCGGCGGCCGCCCTGGCCCTCCCCGAGGTCTTCATCGGCCTCATCCCCGGCTGGGGCGGGGCGTACCTCCTGCCGAACCTCATCGGCATCGAGAACGCGCTTGAGGTGATGGTCTCCAACCCGCTGAAGCAGAACCGCATGCTCAAGCCGCAGCAGGCGCACGAGCTGGGCATCATGGACGCGATCTTCCCCGCGGCGAACTATCTGGAGGACTCCCTGCGCTGGGCCGACGGCGTGCTGGCGGGCACGATCAAGGTCGAGCGGAAGAACGAGCCGGGCAAGATGGAGCGGCTGACCAAGTGGCCCATCGCGATCAAGATGGCCCGCGGCATGCTGGAGTCGAAGATCGGCACCGTGCCCCGCTCCCCCTACCTCGCGCTCGAGCTGCTCGACAAGGCGCGCAGCGGCACCCGCGAGGAGGGTTTCGCCCGGGAGGACGATGCCCTGGCCGACCTCATCGTCGGCGATCAGTTCGCCGCCTCGATGTACGCCTTCGACCTCGTGCAGAAGCGCGCGAAGCGCCCGGTCGGCGCCCCCGACAAGGCCCTCGCCAAGAAGGTGCAGAAGGTCGGCATCATCGGCGCGGGCCTCATGGCCAGCCAGTTCGCCCTGCTGTTCGTGCGCCGCCTGCAGGTGCCCGTCCTCATCACCGACCTCGACCAGGCCCGGGTGGACAAGGGCCTGGCGTACATCCGCGAGGAGATCGGGAAGCTCGAGGAGAAGGGCCGCATCGACGCCGACATGGCGAACAAGCTGCGCGGCCTCATCCACGGCACCGTCGACAAGCGCGAGTACGCCGACTGCGACTTCGTCATCGAGGCGGTCTTCGAGGAGGTGGGCGTCAAGCAGCAGGTGTTCGGCGAGATCGAGGAGATCATCGCACCGGACGCGATCCTGGCGACCAACACCTCCTCGCTCTCGGTCGAGGAGATCGGCGCGAAGCTCGCCCACCCGGAGCGCCTCGTCGGCTTCCACTTCTTCAACCCGGTGGCGGTCATGCCGCTGATCGAGATCGTGAAGACGCCGGCGACGTCCGATCAGGCGCTCTCGACCGCGTTCGTGGTGGCCAAGGCCCTCGGCAAGAACGCCGTCCTCACCGCGGACGCCCCCGGCTTCGTGGTCAACCGCCTTCTCGCGAAGGTCATGGGCGAGGCCGCCCGCGCGGTCTACGAGGGCACGCCGATCACCGAGGTGGAGAAGGCGTTCGCCCCGCTCGGCCTGCCGATGGCCCCCTTCCAGCTGATCGACCTCGTGGGCTGGAAGGTGGCGGCGCACGTGCAGGACACGATGTCGGGCGCCTTCCCGGACCGGTTCTACACGAACGAGAACCTGCACGTCCTCGCCGACCTCGACCAGGTGGTCGAGAAGGACAAGGCGGGGCGCGTGACCGGATGGACCAAGCAGGCGCAGAAGGCGCTGGTCACCGCGAAGACCCCGGTGGACGCCGCCACGATCCTCCGCCGGGTCCAGGACGGGCTCGCCCAGGAGATCCGCCTGATGCTGGACGAGGGCGTCGTCCCGGAGGTCGAGGACATCGACCTGTGCCTCATCCTCGGCGCAGGCTGGCCCTTCATCGACGGCGGCGCCACCCCGTACCTCGACCGGGAGGGCGCGTCGGAGCGGGCCACCGGCCGGACGTTCCACACCCCGCCCATCCGCGGGGTCGAGAACCGCTGAGTCCGCACATCACGACGGGGAGGCGTCCCGGGGCTGCCCGGGCCGCATCCGGCATCGTCGCGTTTCCCAGATGGGGAGCTCCGCGGATCCGCGCGGCCTCAGCCCGCGGACTCCTCCTGCGGAGGGCGCATGTCAGGCTCGCCGCGGCGCGGCCAGGACGACAGCGCACGCTCGGCGAGGGCGGTGATGGTCAGCGAGGGGTTCACCCCGGGGTTCGCCGGCACGGCGGCGCCGTCCACGACATGCAGGCCGGGGTGCCCCCAGGCCCGGTGGTAGGCGTCGACGACACCGGTGCCGGGCGAGGCGGAGACGACCGCACCGCCCAGGAAGTGCGCGGTGAGCGGGATGCCGAAGACCTCGGGCCAGGAGCCGCGCGGCTCGGCGGGAACCCCGGTCTCCCGGGTCATCCGGGCGGCGATCGCCGCGGCGGCACGGTGCGCCTGAGGAAGGTGGGCGGGGCTCGGCTCGCCGTGGCCCTGCCTGCTGGAGAGCACGAGACGACCCGCCCGCCGGCGCAGGAACAGGGTGAGCGAGTTGTCGGCGGTCTGCATGACCAGGGCGATGATGCCGCGCTCGCTCCAGCGCCGCAGCGTCCCGAGCCGCCACTGCCGGACCGGGGAGCGCAGGGCGCGCCCGAGCACGCGCCCGAGACGGCGGTGCAGAGGAAGCTCTCCCGGCACCATCACCGTCGCCAGGGCCCCCATGAGGTTCGATCCGGGACCGTAGCGGACGTTCTCGACGTGGGTGCGCTCATCGACGTGGAACGACGTGGTGATGGCGATGCCGCGGGCCAGCTCCGCCCCCTCCGGCACCGACACGGCCACCGCGCCGTCGAGCGCCTCCGAGTTGGTGCGGGTGAGGGTCCCGAGCGCATCGGACAGGTGCGGAAGCGCGCCAGAAGCCTTCATCCGGTGCAGCAGCTGCTGCGTGCCCCAGGTGCCGGCGGCGAGCACCACCTGCTCGGCGCGGACGGTGCGCCGCTCCCTCCGCAGCCAGGCGCCGGTGCGCTCGGTGGTCACGGCGAACCCGCCCCCGGGCAGGGCCCGCACCTCGACGACGGTGCGGAGCGCCTCGATCGCGACGCCGCGGCGCTCGGCGAGGGCGAGGTAGTTCTTCATCAGCGTGTTCTTCGCGCCCACCCGGCATCCGACCATGCAGTTGCCGCAGAGGGTGCACCCGGTGCGGGCGGGGCCCTCCCCCGCAAAGAAGGGATCGGGCACCGTCCGACCGGGCTCGCCGAACCAGACGCCCACGGGGGCGAGCCGGAAGCTGGAGCCGACGCCGAGGTCCTCCGCGGCGCCCTGCATGATCCGTTCCACGGGGCCGGTGTGCGCCGAGCGGGGCACGACGCCCAGCATGCGCTCGGCGGTGGCGTAGTGCGGGGCGAGCTCACCCCGCCAGTCGATGCCTCCGGGCCACTGCGTGTCCGCGAAGAAGCCCTCCCCGGGGCGGTAGAGCGTGTTGGCGTAGTTCAGCGATCCGCCGCCCACCCCGGCCCCGGCGAGGATCATGACGTGGGGCAGGCGGTGGATGCGCTGCACGCCGTAACAGCCCAGTCGCGGTGCCCAGAGGTAGCGGCGGACGTCCCAGGAGGTCGTCGCGAAGTCCTCGTCGGCGAAGCGACGGCCGGCCTCGTACACGCGCACCCGATAGCCCTTCTCCGCCAGGCGCAGCGCGGCGACCGATCCACCGAAGCCCGAACCGACGATCACGACGTCCTCATCGAAGGCGGTCATCCCTCCCCCTCCGCCCCCGCACGCCGTTCTCCGCCCGCGGACGCGCGCGCCGGCAGCAGCATCCGCAGCGCCCCCGGGCGCACCGTGACCTCGATCGGCCCGCCGCCCACCCGCTCGCCGTCGGCGTAGGCGAGGAGATCCGGCGCGTCCACGCGGACGCGCCGTGCCCGGGTCATCCGCACCTCGTCGCGGGAGCCGTGCCGGCCCTGCAGCAGCAGCGGGAACAGCCGGATCAGCCGGAGCCGGCCGAGCGGGGCGACGAGGGTGACATCC
The DNA here is from genome assembly GCA_040392075.1 of Microbacterium sp. Lineage (GTDB taxonomy): Bacteria > Actinomycetota > Actinomycetes > Actinomycetales > Microbacteriaceae > Microbacterium. Next base: position 4,508 of record JBEBWQ010000014.1, on the reverse strand, counting down.
AGCAGACCGTCCGCCGGGTCCGCATCGGGGCACACCGGCATCCCCCCGCCGTAGCTGCGCGCGTTGCCGATCGCGATGATCGTCCCGGGTCGCGGCACGGCGCCGTCGTCGTCGACGGACACGGTGAAGAGGGTCGGCCGCAGACGGGCGAGCTCCACGGCCAGGGCCAGGTAGTAGCGCAACCGTCCGTGCGGCCAGCGGAGGCGGTTGGTGCGGTCGCTGACCCGAGCGTCGAAGCCGAGGGCCGCGACGGTGAGGAACAGCGCCGTCCGCTCCGGTGCGGCGATCTCGCCGACGTCGATCCGCGCGGGCCGGCCGGTCAGCGCCGCCTCGGCGGCGCGTTCGGCCGCCGTCGCCTCCCGGCGGCCGAAGGGGATGCCCAGCGTCCTGGCCAGGTCGTTGCCCGTACCGGCGGGGACCAGGACCAGCGGGACCACCGCGGCAAGGACGAGGTCGAGCACCCCGCTCAGGGTGCCGTCGCCGCCGACGAGCACGAGCGCATCCGGCCGCTCCGCCAGTGCCTCGGCGGTGAGTGCGCGGGTCTCGGCGGCGGACCCTCCGCGGTACGCCCGCACCTCTGCGCCGCGTCGCCGCAGATGCGCCAGCGCGGCGCGCCCGGCCCTCTCGCCGCGCCCACGGCCGGCGTACGGGTTCACGACCACCGCGACGCGGGCCACGCTCAGACCCGGTCTCCGAGCGGCGCGGCGGGAATCCGGCCGGCCGGCGATCCCGTGCCGACGGCCGCCTCTGCCTCGATCAGAGCACCCGGGTTCATGATCCCGTGCGGATCGAGCTCGCGCTTGACCGCCCGGAGCACGCGGATCCCGAGCTCCCCCACCTCCTGCTCCAGCCAGGGCCGGTGGTCGCGGCCGACGGCATGGTGGTGCGTGATCGTGCCGCCGTGCGACATCAGGACGTCGTTCACCCCGGCCTTGACCTCCGCCCACACCGGAAGCGCGTCGCCCTTCACCGCGGCCAGCACCGTGAAGTACAGGGCGGCCCCCGTCGGATAGACGTGCGAGACGTGGCAGAGCACGAAGGCCTTCGCCCCGTGCCGGGAGAAGCCCGTCTTCAGCGCCTCGGCGACCGCGGCCTTGAGGACCGGGAGGTTCGCCCAGGTGGTCGCGGTCTCGAGGGTCTCGCAGAACACTCCGTGATCGAGCAGGGCATCGCGCAGATAGGGCGCGTCGAAGCGGCCGTGGGCCCAGTCCTCCGCGGGCGAGGGCCCCTGCGAGACGCCTCCCGCGGCGGAGAGCAGCGCCGCGGTGCGAGCCTGGTTCTCCGCGGCATACGGCCCCTCGAACACGGTGACGACGCTGCACCCCTGGGCCAGCGCCTTGCCGATCCGCCCCACCTGGGCCAGGCTCACCCCGGTCTCGGTCTCATCCGAGAGACGGATGACGGTCGGTCCGGCCCCTGCCTGGGCCACCCGGCGCAGCCCCTCCGCGCCCGTGGCGAAGTCCGGGAAGAGCCATGCCTCGAATCGCCGGTTGACCGGCGTCGGATGCACCCGCAGGCGCACGGAGGCGATGACGCCGAAGGCACCCTCCGATCCGAGGAAGAGCCGCACCAGGTCGGGGCCCGCGGCGCTCCCCGGCGCACGGCCGAGATCCAGCGGACCCTCCGGGGTGACGACCCGGACCCCCGTCACCATCGCATCGAAGCGCCCGTATCCGGCCGAGTTCTGTCCGGAGGACCGGGTGGCGGCGAAACCGCCGATCGTCGCGTAGCGGAAGCTCTGCGGATAGTGACCGAGCTCGAAGCCCCGTTCGGCCAGCAGCTCCTCGGCCCGCGGGGCCGGGGTCCCGGCCGCCAGGGTCGCCTCGCCGTTCACCGGGTCGAGAGCGAGCAGGCCGCTCAGGCGCCCGAGGTCCAGCGCGATGACGGCGCGGTGCCGGCCCCGCTCCGGATCGAGACCGCCCACCACGCTCGTCCCGCCGCCGAACGGGACGACGGCGAGGCCGTGAGCGACGGCGACGGCGAGGAGCCCCGTGATCTCGGACTCGTCGCCGGGTTCGATCACCGCATCCGGCGCGGCCTGCGCGACGACGCGACGACGCAGGAGGTCGGGGGTGGAGCGGCCGCCGGCGTGCCGCACGCGCGCGTCGTCATCGGTCCGCACGTGTGCGGCGCCGACGACCCTGCGGAGCGCGGCGAGGTCGTTCTCCTCGAGGGCGGAGGGGGCCAGGCGCACCTCCGCCAGGTCGACCGCCGTCTCCGGCCGGCGGACGCGCCCCAGCAGCAGCGGGAGCAGGGCGCGGACCGCGCGGGGCAGGTCCCGGCTGCGGGCCGGATCCCCCCAGCCGTTCCACCGCATCGCGGGGGCCGCCGTCTCGGGTTCTGTCTTCCCGGCGAGCCGGTGCGCGCTGTCCTGTCCTGCCTCCATGCGTTACAGTGTGACACATTATGAAAGATCGTCAACCGATTCTTTCGGCGCCGGAGAATGTACCGGCTCCGATCGCCACCGCGACGAACGACCCCGTCCCGGCGTCGAGATTCGACATCGCGACACCGGACTGGGACGAGACGGAGCAGCGCATCCTCGACGCCGCCGCGGACCTCATCCGCACCCGCGGGGTGCACGGACTGACGGTGGCGGCCCTCGCCCGCGCCGCCGGCGTCAGCCGCCCCACCGTCTACCGGCGCTGGGCGGGCGCGGAGGAGATCGTCGGCGCCACGCTCCTCCGCCGGGTGCACCTCCTCCTGGCCGCGTTCCCGGACGAGGCGAGCACGCGTGCGCAGATCGTGGACGACGGCCTGCGCTTCGCGGAGGCGTTCCGGGCGGACGAGCTCTTCGGCGCGCTGCTGGAGGGCTCGCCGGAGATCTTCACCCGCTACAGCCTGCACCGGGTCGGCACGAGTCAGCGGATGCTCCTCGCCTGGCTGAGCGGGGCGATCACGCGGGCGCAGCGGCACGGCGACGTCCGCGCAGGAGACCCGGGAGACCTCGCCGTCATGCAGCTCCTCATCGCGCAGTCCGCGATCCTCTCCCACGCGGCCGTGGCCGCCCTGCTCCCGGAGGAGGCCTGGCGGGAGGAGCTGCGGCGCGCCCTGGACGGGCACCTGCGGCCATGAGGCCATCGGCGAGCCTGAACGCCGCACGCCGGCGGCGGGAGTGGGAGGCGCTCGGGGACACGACCGAACCCGTGGACCTGCTCGTCATCGGCGGAGGCGTCACCGGGGCGGGCACGGCTCTCGACGCCGCCGCGCGGGGGCTGACCGTCGTCCTGGTCGAGACGCACGACCTCGCCTTCGGCACGAGCCGATGGAGCTCGAAGCTCGTGCACGGCGGGCTGCGCTACCTCGCCACCGGAGACCTCGCCACCGCCCGGGAGAGCGCACGGGAACGGCACCTCCTGATGACGCGGATCGCCCCTCACCTCATCCGCCCGCTCCCCCAGCTCCTGCCCCTGGTCCCGCCGATCACGGCCATGCAGCGCACCGTCGGGGCCGCGGGCATGCTCGCCGGAGACGCCCTCCGCGTCCTGGCCGGCACCCCCTCGACGACCCTTCCCCGGCCGCGCCGGCTCAGCGCGGCCCGGACGGCGGCGCTCACCCCGGCCGTGCGCCGGGACGGACTGCGCGGCGCCTGGGCCTCCTTCGACGGGCAGCTGGTGGACGACGCACGGCTCGTCGTCGCCCTCGCCCGGACGGCCGCGGCCCAGGGCGCGCGCGTCCTCACCCGGGTCCGTGCAGACGAGGTCGACCGCGCCGGTGCGCGGCTCGTCGACACCCTGACCGGCGATGCGATGCGCCTCGATGCACGGACGGTGGTCAACGCGACGGGGGTCTGGGCCGGCACCGTGCACGCCGGGCTGGCGCTGCGGCCCAGCCGTGGCACGCATCTGGTCCTGGACGCCGCGACGCTCGGACATCCCCGTGCCGCCCTGCTGGCCCCGCACCCGGGCTCCGTCAGCCGGTACGTGTTCGCCCTGCCCCACCCCGACGGGCGGGTGCTCGTCGGACTCACGGACGAGGACGCGCCGGGACCGATCCCCGACGTCCCGGTGCCGACCGAGGCCGAGATCGCCTTCCTCCTGCAGACCCTGTCCGCCGTGCTCGACCGGCCGCTCCGGCGTGACGACGTGCGCGGCGCGTTCGCGGGACTGCGTCCGCTCATCGACGCGGGTCAGGGCGAGAGTGCCGACATCTCGCGCCGGCACCACGTCGCCGTCTCCGCGGACGGCGTGATCGACGTGCTCGGCGGGAAGCTCACCACCTACCGCGCGATGGCGGAGGAGGCGGTGGATCTCGCGGTCCGCACCGCCGGCCTCACCGCGCCCGTCAGCCGCACCGCCGGCCTGCCGCTCGTGGGCGCTCCAGCGGCGACCGCGTTCGTGCGGCCGGGACAGCACCGGAGATCGTCGCCATCGGGCGCCGGTGCGGGACCGGCACCCGGCCCGATCGATCCGCTCCTGCGCCTCCGGCTCGCCCGCCGCTACGGCGCGGAGGCGGATCGGGTGCTGAACGAGGCGCGAGATCCGGACGCCCGCGCTCCGGTCGCACCG
>JBEBWQ010000013.1:0-22488 GCA_040392075.1 Microbacterium sp. | reverse complement strand
TCGACGAGGACGTCGTCGACTTCATCCCGAACTACGACGGTCAGTTCCAGCAGCCGGCCGTCCTCCCCGCCGCCTTCCCCAACCTGCTCGTGAACGGCGCCGCGGGCATCGCGGTCGGCATGGCCACGAACATGGCGCCGCACAACCTCATCGAGGTCGTCACCGCCGCGATCCACCTGCTGGAGAACCCCGAGGCCACGACCGAGGAGCTGATGGCCTTCGTCCCCGGCCCGGACTTCCCGTCCGGGGGGACCATCATGGGCCTCGACGGGATCGCCGACGCCTACGCCACCGGTCGCGGCGCCTTCAAGGTGCGCGGCAAGGTCTCCATCGAATCGCTGGGCCCCCGGCGCACCGGCATCGTGGTCACCGAACTGCCGTACATGGTGGGCCCGGAACGGGTCATCGAGAAGATCCGCGACGCCGTGCAGTCGAAGAAGCTGCAGGGCATCAGCGACGTGCAGGACCTCACCGACCGGCACAACGGCCTGAAGGTCACGATCGGCATCAAGACCGGCTTCGATCCGAACGCCGTGCTGGAGCAGCTCTACCGGCTGACCCCGCTGGAGGACTCCTTCAGCATCAACAACGTCGCCCTCGTCGACGGCCAGCCGCGCACCCTCGGGCTCAAGGAGCTGCTGAGCGTGTACGTGCAGCACCGCCTCGAGGTCGTCACCCGCCGCAGCCGATACCGGCTCGCCCGCCGTGAGGAGCGCCTGCACCTCGTCGAGGGGCTCCTCATCGCGATCCTGGACATCGACGAGGTCATCCAGGTCATCCGCTCCTCCGACGATTCGGAGCAGGCCCGCGCCCGGCTGCGGGACGTGTTCGATCTCAGCGAGCTGCAGGCGGAGTACATCCTCGAGCTCCGGCTGCGCCGCCTCACCCGGTTCAGCCGGATCGAGCTGGAGACCGAGCGCGACCGGCTGCAGACCGAGATCGCCGAGCTGAAGGAGCTGCTCGGCAGCGACGTGCTGCTGCGGGCGCAGGTGGCGCGCGAGCTGGACGCCGCCGCCGAGACCTACGGCACCCCCCGGCGCACGCTCCTGCTGAACGCCCGGCCCGTCGCGCCCCGGCGGGCGAAGGCCGCGGCCGAAGCCGACCTGCAGATCGCCGACGCCCCGACGGTGGTCGCCCTGTCCACCACCGGACGCGCCGTGCGCATCGATCTCGCCGAGGGACAGGAGGTGGTCGCCCCGGCACGGCGCAGCAAGCACGACGCGATCCTCTCCACCGTGCCCGCCACCGTGCGCGGCGACGTCGGCGCGCTCACCTCGGCCGGGCGGATCGTGCGCTTCTCCCCCGTCGACCTGCCCTCGGTGCCGGCGACCTCCGTGCAGCTCGCCGCGGGGGCGCGTCTGCGGGACTATCTGGGCCTCACCGATCGCACGGAGCAGGTGGTGGCCCTCGTCGACCTGAACAGCGAGACGCCGGTGGCCCTCGGGACCGCGCAGGGCGTGGTCAAGCGCATCGTTCCGGACACCCTGCCGCTGCGTCCGGAGCTGGAGGTCATCGGCCTCAAGCCCGGCGACCGGGTCGTGGGCGCCGCCGCCGCCCCGGACGATGCGGAGCTCGTGTTCCTCTCCTCCGACGCGCAGCTGCTGCGCTTCGCCTCCTCCTCGGTGCGCCCCCAGGGCGCCCCCGCCGGCGGCATGGCGGGCATCAAGCTCGGCGCCAAGGCGGAGGCGCTGTTCTTCGGCGCCGTCTCCCCCGGCGGCGACACGGCGGTCGTCACCGTCTCCGGCTCGGACGCGATGCTGGCCGGCGCGGACTCGGGCCGGGCCAAGGTCTCCTCCTTCGCGGAGTTCCCCGCGAAGGGCCGGGCGACCGGAGGCGTGCGTGCGCACGCCTTCCTGAAGGGCGAGGATCGTCTCCTCCTCGGCTGGGTGGGCCCCGTCCCCGCCCACGCCGTGGGTCCGGACGGTGCGGTGCGTGCGCTCCCGGAGGCGGGAGCACGGCGCGACGCCTCCGGCCTCCCCCTGGACGCGGTGATCGGCTCGGTGGGGCGGGCATTGGCCTGAGCCGCGGCGAGGATCGAGGCTCGGGCGCAGACCGAGTCAGGACGCCGGCCAAGCCGCTGGCATCACCCCATCGCCTCCAGCTTCGCCAGCACGCGTTGCACGGTCGGCCACGTACGGGTCGTGATGTCGGCACCGTAGGCCTTCTCCAGCCGCACCATGACCTCCGGCGTACGGCCCGGCACGCTGTTGTCGGTGACGGCGAGGATGGCCCGGGACCCGGCATGGACGCCGAGAAGCTCGGAGAGCGCCCCACCGCGGCTCTCCTCCGCCTTCCCCCTCGCCGGGATCGCGGGTGGTCCGTCACGCCCGACGAAGGTCACCGTCAGGTAGCTCCCCCGCCCGTGCGTCATGCCCGGGAAGGGGTCGCTGTCCCGCAGGGCGCGCAGCTCGGCGACGGAGCGGACGATGGTCCGTCCGGGAATACCCAGCGTCTCCTGCAACGCGGTCTCGATGCGCGGCGCGAGCACGGCGGCGTCCGTGTCGGCGGCGGCGAAGAGGACGTTCCCGCTGGCCAGCACCGACGAGACCTGCGCGAAACCCAGGTCCTCGAACACTCCGCGCAGCCTCGCCCCGGTCATGTTCGGGTTGCTGGGCATGATCCCGCGGATGAAGGCGGCGTAGCGGTCCATGCGACCACGGTAGCCGCAGGTGCTCCCGGCTCCTATCCTGATACTGTGCCGCACACGACGAACTACCGCGAGACCTTCATCGAGATCGCCGAGGACTGCCCGGCGGAGCACGCCGTCGAGCCGCCGGTCACGGAGAGGCCCACGATCGCGGCCCTGCACTATCGGCTTATCGCCGAGGCACCCTACACGCGGACCTCCGACGACGTGATCTTCGAGACCCACGCGATCCGTCAGGAGATCCCGGAGGCCGAGCGAGCGAGCGCCCGCGCGGCCTTCTTCACGAAGGGGCAGCCCTGCCTGCGCTCCTCCCCGCTGGGCAAGCGCTACGGCTGGGGCGTCCATCACGACGCGGAGGGCCGGGTCGCCCTCATCCCCCGCGAGTCCGCCGAGTACGCCCGTCTGGCCGCCGACCCCACGGTCGCGCACACCCGCGCGATGCGCTCGAAGCGGGTGTGACCGGGCGATCGTCCTCCGATCGACCGGCCGCGCCCGCGGGCGTTCTGCGGGGCTCCCGGAGTTCCGGGAGCCCCGGGAGCTCACCACCTCGCCCTCCGCGCGATCGCTCAGAGATACGGGCGGGTGATCAGCTCGAGATAGTGCCCCGACGGATCGAGCAGGTACACGCCCCGGCCGCCGTGCTCGGAGTTGCACTCCCCCGGCCGGGTGCGCTGCGGGTCCGCCCAGTGCTCCCGCCCTTCGCCGACGATCCGGGCGTAGGCCCGATCGAAGTGCGCATCGTCCAGAAGGTAGGCGTAGTGCTGCGGCGGGAACTCGATCGGCGGCGCGGCGAACTGCAGCAGCACGCCGTCGGAGAGGAGGAGGTTCGAGAACGGGCCCCACGACGGGGCCTCCTCGACCTCCAGCAGGTCGCGATAGAAGGCGGCCATCTCCACCGGATCGATGGAGGCGATGATCATGTGGTTGAAGCGGGCGGTCATGGTTTCTCCTCTGTCTGTCGTCGATGCTGTGGCAGGCATCGGCGCGGGAGGACCGCGGCTCAGTGCTCGACCAGGTCGCCGTTCCGGGAATGGCTCGTACGAGCCGGACTGGTCATCACGGGGACGACTCTATCAAGCAGCGCTCCGCGGGACGCCCGCTCCCGTCGAAAGAGCATCGGACCTCGGGACCTGTCGACGCGTGCCGGGAGATCGAGGAGGCGCGACGACCATGTCTGCGCCTCGCGGCGGACGAGCCCTGTCGCGGGACATCCACCGCGGTTCCGGGGTCAAGGCCAGGACCGCGGGTGAACCCCTCCGAGCGATGTCCTTCCGCGCGAGTCCGAGGACGCACACCTCAGGGAGGGCTCCGCACACTCCTGCCCTGCGTCACGCGGGTCTGGCTGCTTCCCGGTCACTTCGTCGCTCGGTCCGCTCGCGAGTCGAGACAGTCGGCCAGTCTTCTGATGCCTTCCGCGATCTGGGCCTCGCTCGCCGCCCCGAAGGAGAACCGCAGGAAGGGTGCCGGCGGCTCGTCGACATAGAAGTGTCGCCCGTCCCCGACGAGCAGCCCTGCCTCATACGCTGCGGCGCACACCTCTCGGGTGTCGGCGCCCTCGGGCAGACGTGCCCAGAGATGAAGGCCACCCCGAGGAACCAGGGGAATGTGCAGTTCCGGTGTCAGGGTCTGGATCGCCGCGACCAGCGCATCGCGTCGATGAGCGAGCTCGCTGCGCAGGCGCTTCAGATGACGCGGCCATGCGGCCGATGTCAGCAGACTCGCCCCGACCTCCTGCACGATCGGTGAGACGCACAGGTCATCCGCAGTGCGAGAAGCCCGAAGCCGCGCACCGGCGGGTCCCCGCGCGATGACCGCACCGAGCCGGAGGCCCGGTGCGACCGGCTTCGAAAGCGTCGTCAGGGAGACGACATGGCCGTGAGGGTCCTCGGTGAACATCGGCGGCGGGGTCTGACCGTCGATTCCGAGGTGTCTGGCCCAATCGTCCTCGATGATGAACGCGCCGTGCTGCGCCGCGAGATCGAGCACCTGCTTTCGCCGCTCACCGCTGAGCACCGCGCCGGTGGGGTTGGCGTAGCTCGGCTGAAGATAGATCACTCGCGCCCGCGTCCGCGCGAGCTCATCGGCGAGACGGTCCACCCGGATGCCGTCGGCGTCCGCCGGCACGGAGGCGAGGTCGAGACCGGCGCTCTGTGCCGCGAGGATCGCGCCGGGATAGCTGGGGCTCTCCGTGATGACGGTCGACCCCGGCTCGGCCAGCGTGCGCATCGCGAAGATGAGTCCCTGCTGCCCTCCGGCGACCACGAGCACGTCGTTCGGATCTGCCCGGTACTCGGACGCGAGGAGGCGCCGGAGCTCCGGCGATCCTGCCGGGGGCGCCATCATCCAGGCGCGGGTGCTCTTCGCCGCTCGCGAACCGATGCGGCGCAGCTCCTCGTTCGGGACGAGCTCGGAAGCAAGGTACCCCCAGGAGAGAGGCAGGTGCTCCGGAGTACCGTAGCCCCCTAGGCGAGAAGCGCGATCGGCGTCCACCCTGATACGGCCGAGCGCCTGTGACTGCCAGGAGAAATCCGGCTCGGCGCTCCGATTCCGGGCTGTCACGAAAGTCCCGCGTCCGGGCTCCGCCCGCACCAGCCCCAGAGCGCTCAGCTCCGCGAGCGCGGCGGAGATCGTGGCTGCGCTCGCCTGGAAGCGGGCAGACAGCTCGCGGACGCCCGGCAGCTTCTCCCCGGGTGACATCGTCACGATCCACCGCTGGAGCAGCCGAGCGATCTCCGACGATCTGTTATCGTTTGACATGAGGATAGTTAATAACGTTACGAGCCTTTTCGCTAGTCCGTTACCCTCGCGTCGAATGCGTATCGCCCTCTCGCTACGCGGCGCCCCGAGTCTCCCTGCCGTGTGGCAGCGCCGCATCGTCTCTTCCGCCCGTGACGGGCCCTCGGTCCCGCGCCCTCGTCTCCACCCGCTCCTCGCCGGCACTGCCGGGGTCGTGCTCCTCGGAGCTCGCGCTGCGCTCCCGGATCTCACCGGTCGCCCTCCTCGCCCTCCTCGCCTCCCCCGACAATGCGGGACAGAGCCTCGACCATGCGTGCGAGAGCCCCGCGTCGCGAGCTCCGACCCGAAACGGGCACAGGCCTCGCCCTGTCTCACTCACCGCCGTACCCACCGATAGGAGATATCCATGTCAACGATGAACCACCCGACGGTCCGCCCCCTCCTCCCGGCCGATGAGGCCCGCTGGCGGCACCTCTTCCGGGCCTATCGCGAGTTCTACCGTCTGCCCGAATCCGAGGACATCGTCTCCCGGGCGTGGGGATGGCTCATGGACCCTCGGCACGAGTGCACGGCGCTCGTCGCCGAGGTCGACGGCGACCTGGTCGGATTCGCGCACCACCGCCGTTTCTCCTCGCCCTACACCGGCACGACGGGCATCTTCCTCGACGATCTCTTCACCGACCCCGGCACCCGGGGTCGCGGCGTCGGTCGCGCCCTCATCGACCGGCTGAAGGAGATGGCGGCCGCGGAAGGACGGTCGGTGGTGCAGTGGGCGACGGCGGCGGACAACCACACCGCCCAGGCGCTCTACGACACCCTCGCCACGCGTACGAGCTGGATCACCTACGAAGCAGAGCCCGCCTCCGCGCGGTGATCCCACGGCCGTGCCCCAGAGCCGCGCGCCCGGGGCACGGCTCCTCGTGATTCATCCGCGGTCGGGACGACGCGCATCGGGGTTCCCGCGCCACCGCTCACCTCTCGGCGCCACCGCTGAACCTGCTCCGCAATCCCGATGCCGCGATGTCTTTCACCCGCGCTCGCTCATCCCGCCCCGGCCATCGAGCTCCAGCACCCTGTCGAGCCCCAGGCGCTCCAGGAACGCGTCGTCGTGACTGACCACGAGCACCGCGCCGCGGTAGGCCCGGAGCGCTGCGACGAGATGGTCGACGGTGTCGAGGTCGAGGTTGTTCGTCGGCTCGTCGAGGACGAGGAGCTGCGGTGCCGGCTCGGTCAGGAGCAGGCGGGCCAGAGCCGCCCGGAAGCGCTCGCCCCCGGAGAGGCCACGGACGGGGCGGTCCACCGCGGCACCGCGAAGGAGAAAGCGGGCGAGACGGTTGCGCAGCTCCTTCTCCGGGATCTGCGGAGCGGCGGCGGCGACGTTCTCGATGACCGAGGCGCTCTCATCAAGTCCGTCGATGCGCTGCGGCAGGTAGCCGACACGATCGGTGCGCACATCGGCCTGCAGCGAGCCGGTGCCGGGGATCTCCCCCGTCAGCTGTCGCAGCAGGGTCGTCTTGCCCGCACCGTTCGGGCCGATGAGAGCGACACGCTCCGGCCCCTGGATCACCCAGGAGCGCTCACCGTCGCCGAGGACGGCGATGCGCCGTGACCGTGCGAGCCCCGGGTCGGGAAGCTCGATCGACATCGCGTCGTCGTCGCGGACCCGACGTCCGGCGTCCTCTCGCGCCCGGCGCGCGGCGTCCTCCTTGGCCTGCGCTTCGCCGCGGATCCGGCCGGCGGACACCTCGGCCTCGGAAGCCTTCAGGTTCATGATGATCTTGGGGCGCCGCTTGTTCTCATAGTCGGTCTTCGCGTAGCGGGCTCGGCGGGCGAGCTTCGTCTCCGCCTCGATCCGCTGGCGCTTCTCCCTCTTCAGCACCTGAGCGGCGTCGCGCTCCGCTTGGATGGCCGTCTCCTGCTCGGCGTCGCGCCAGGCGCGCCACGCCGAATAGGGTCCACCGAACACGCTCAGCTCCTGGGCGTAGAGCTCGGCGGTCTCATCCATCAGCTCCAGGAGCGCGACGTCATGGCTCACGACGACCAGGGTGCCCCGCCAGTCGCGCACCATGTCGGCCAGGCGCGCGCGGGCGTCGCGGTCGAGGTTGTTGGTCGGCTCGTCGAGCAGGGTGATCGCCGCACGCCGGAGCCGGATCCCGGCGATGGCGACGAGGACGGCCTCCCCGCCGGAAAGCGCACCGACCGTGCGGTCGAGGAACGCGGGATCGAGCCCCGCCTCGGCCAGCGCGGCCTCGGCACGGGCCTCGATGTCCCACTCGTCGCCCACCGCGTCGAAGCGCCGCGGGTCGACGTCGCCGGCCGCGATCGCCCGGACCGCGTCGAGCGCCTCCGCGACGCCGAGGAGCTCCGCAACCCGGCGGTCCGTGTCGAGGGTGAGATGCTGCGGGAGGGAGGCGACCTCACCGCTGACGGAGAGGTGCCCGCCGCTCGGGGTGAGCTCCCCGGCGATGAGGCGAAGCAGGGTGGACTTGCCTGCGCCGTTGCGGCCGACGAGGCCGGTACGGCCCGCGCCGAGGGCACCGGAGACCGCGTCGAGGGCGAGGTCACCGTCAGGCCAGGCGAAGGAGAGACGGTCGAGGACGATGGAGGGTGACATGGCGGCTCCCGGAGACGGTCGGGTGCGCCGATGCCGGACGTCGAGGTCGCGCAGCAGTGCCACGGAGGGCCTGGGCGGCATGAGGGGTCATCGGATCGGCGCGTTTACACGGACGCGGAGACGACGACTCAGATCACAGATGTTCCTCACACGGCGGACAGGACCCGACGAGCGTACCCCGGGCGTGTCGCACGCGCAAGCGGTCGACGTGACTCACGCGCAAGCGGTCGATGTCACGCCCGGAGATCACTCCCTGCCCGAGCGAACCGGTCGCCTGTCCGCGGGAGCCGCTCGCCGCCCGTTCGAAGGAGCTTCTCGCGAGGCCTGCCCCGCCCCGGGGTTCAAGCGAACACGAGGGAGAACGACAGATGCAGCGCCAGGATCAGATGCAGCGACCCCAGCCATACCCGGAGGGATGCCAGCACGAGGCCGAGGACGAGGATCGCGAGGCTCGGCAACCAGTGGACCGGGGCGAAACGATCGGGCAGGAACAGCGCATGCCCGAGCCAGAAGACCACGGAGCTGACCAGGATCACGCTCCAGCCGGGCAGCCGATCGCCCAGGTACCGCTGCAGAAGACCGAAGGTGAGGTAGTCCTGCCAGAACACCGAGACGGTCATCCAGAGCATGTACAGCCCGACCGGGAGCGCCAGCTCATAGTGGAACGGCAGCGCGACAGCCAGCGCCGCGGGAAGCGCATAGATCCAAAGGGAGCGGGAGCGAGCGAACAGCACCCGATTGTCGCGCGGGTGCGTCAGCACGAGGACCACGGCGATGATCGCCGCGAGCACCGTCTCAAGCAGCACCGCGAGAGCAGGGTCATCGGTGATGAGGCTCCCCGCACCGCTGCCGTGCAGCCCGGGCGTGAGATACCAGAGGCCGAACCACACGATCACCGCGCTCAAGACGACCGTCCACGACCGCCTCGGATGAGTCTCGTCGGATCGGGTTCGGCGCACCGGCCAATCCTTGCAGACGGGATGCGCCCGCCCGCCATCCGCGCCCGCGCGGGCGTCCCGTGTCCGTCGCGGAGTGGCCCGGCCTGCCACAGCCCACACCCACGTAGAAATCTCTCCTCCTCCCCGCACCACGGCACCATCCATTGCCGTCGGTCACGCCGTGCCGCAGCGCGGCCGGTGCACGTCCGGAACATCGAATGTCGGAGGTCCGCGGAAGGATGGCGTCATGGAAGAGGCCGCCGACATCGCCGAGGTGCTGCGCCGGGTGCGTACGCAGCTCGAGGTGTCGCTGCCCTCGTCAGAGCTCGCGGCATCGATCGAGCCCCTCGACGACGACGCGGTGATCGCCCTGGTGAGCGGGGCGACCGCGCTGATCCGGCATGTGGAACGGATCCGTACGATCGCCACGGGGGTGGTCGCGGCACGTTCGGCGCGGGACGCCGGTCATGGTGGTGTGGCGCAGGCTCGCGGCCATCGGAACACCGTCGCGCTGGTGCAGAGCATCACAGGAACGAGCCGTTCCGAGGCGATGAAGACCGTCCGGGTGGCGGAGGCGATCCGCGAGGCGGAGCGTGCGCAGGCGACTAGGCCCGATCCGGACGCCGGGGACGGCAAGGAGCTCGCTCCCGGTGGCGAGGCGCTGTCGAGCCCGGCTCCCGTCCCGCCCCTCCCCTGGCATGCGCCGCTGGCGAGGGCGATGATGTCCGGTGCCCTGACCGCGGCCCAGCATGATGCGATCAGGCGGGGCCTGGGAGAGCCACCGGCGATGCCAGCCGTTTCCTCGACAGGACTCGCCGGCCCAGGGGCGGATACCGACATGTGGGCGCGCACGGCGGCCGGTGCGGCCCGAGAGGCCTGGTCGCTCGCCGCCGAGCAGCTCGCCGAGGAGGCCGCGGAGAGAACCGTCGAGGAGCTTGCGCAGCTGGCACGGACGATCCGGGATCGACTCGACCCGGAAGGCCCCGAAGCGCGGTTCGATGCTCGCTTCGCGCGGCGTTCTTTCCGCGCCTGGACCGATCAGGACGGCCAGGCCCGCGGGTCCTTCGTCTTCGACGACGAAGCCGCCGCCTGGGTGCGGACGATCATCGATGCCGCGCTCCGGCCTCGTCGAGGCGGTCCCCGATTCGTCGACCCGGACGAGCGCTCCCGCGCGGAGGAACTGGCCGGCGACCCTCGCACGAACGATCAGCTCGCCTACGACCTCGTCCTGGACGTCCTCCGCGCCGGTGCCCTCGCGGAGGCGGAGGCGGTGTTCGGCGCTCGTCAGGCGGGAGTGCGGATCGTGCAGGTGATCGACGTCGACGACGATCCAAGCGACGAGCGAGCACGAAATGACCGCGCCTGGAACGGCCGAGACCGGAACGACCTGTCCCGCCGCGCCGACGTCGTGCATACGGAGGACGGACTCGTCGCTCTCCCGGGGTGGCTGGCCGAGCAGAAGATCTGCGACACCGGAACACGCATCTGCGGCAGCGACCGCCGGGGCAACCCCCTGGATCTCGGGCGAGAGCAGCGCCTCTACACGTCCGCGCAGCGCGTCGCCCTCGCCATCCGCGACGGGGGCTGCCGATGGAAGGGCTGCGACAGGCCCGCCTCCTACTGCGAAGCCCATCACATCGACCCCTGGACCGGCGGGGGAAGGACCGATATCGATCGGGGGATCCTCCTCTGCCGATATCACCACATGGCGCTGCACAACGGCGGGTGGCGCATCACCCGGATTGGGCGCGGAGAGTTCTTTCTGCACCCGCCCGACGGCGGCGAAGCGGTCGCGCTCCTCCCCCGACTCGCTCTGCGCTACGCCTGGGGGGACATTGATCCGCCGCCGATGCGCTTCCTTCTCGTTGCCTGAGGGAGTCAGAGAGCATCGGACGAGGTACTGGGCGGGGCCCGAAAAAGACATCGGGCAAGATGCCGGCGGGATCCGAGGACGACATCCAAGACGATGTCGTTCCAGCGGACCTCTCGGATACCGGCGCTCGCAGGCGCCCCGGCATCCGGCACCACGGGGAGGTTGCGCCCCGGGTGGTCGGTGCGATGACGGATCAAGGCAGGAGCTCGACGATCCAGATGTAAGCGGTGCAGAACTGTAAGCGGTGCAGAACCTGACCGGTCTGGTGACCGATCGACGCAGAGGGTCACCGGTGCGAGGGCTGATCGACGCGGGAGCTCAACGGGACAGAAGTAAAGCAGAAGTAGAGTGGTGCAGCACCTGACCAGTGCGGTGGCTGATCACCACCAAGGATGATCGGTGCGATGACGGATCAAGGCAGAAGCTCAACGAGGAAGACGCACACCTGTGCAGCACAGCACCTGGCCTGCACCGGTGACTGACCGACGCGAAGGGTGATCGGTGCAATCACCGGTCAGCGCAGGACTCCACCGGGCCAGGAGCACGCAGTGCCAAGAACTGACCGATGCGGTGACCGATCGACGCAGAGGGTCACCGGTGCGAGGGCTGATCGTCGCAGGAGCTCAACGGGGCAGAAGTAAAGCAGAAGTAGAGTGATGCAGCACCTGACCGGCGCGGTGGCTGATCACCACGAAAGATGATCGGTGCGATGACGGAGCAAGACCGAAGCTCAACGTGCCAGAGGCAGAGCGGCATAGAACCCCGACCGGTGCAGTGACCGGCTGATGCAACTCGCGATCGGCCCGGTCGCTGGACGATCCACAGTCCCTGGTTCTGCATCCCGTATGCCGATGAGGGCATGCACGCCCCGGGTCTTCGCCGTTGGTCCCCGAACCCCCGTACAGCCCTGCGATCATGCCGTGAGATACGCCACCCACGTCCGTCACATCAAGAGATCTCCTCCCGCCGTGGCCCCGGGACCAGCTGGCCCGCGAGCATCGCAGCCAGAGCGAGCGCGAAGCCCACGAGCTGGATCGGGACGAGCGCCTCCCCGGCGATCGCAGCGCCCAGGAGCGCGGCCACGAGGGGCGAGAGCAGCCCGAGCAGCGCGGTCGCGGTGATCGGCAGCCGGCGGATGCCCGCGAAGAACAGCGTGTAGCTCAGCAGCGCGCCGACAAGGCCGAGCCACAGGTATCCCGCGACCGCGGCGCCGTCGATGCCGGAGGGCACGCCATCGATGAGCAGTGCGGGAAGGAGCAGGACGACTCCCGCCGCGGTCAACTGCCATCCGGCGAGGCTCAGAGCCGAGACTCCCTCCGGCCGTCCCCACCGCTTGGTGAGGACGACTCCGGCGCCCATCGACGCGGCTCCGCCGAGACCCGCGGCGATGCCGATGGGGTCCAGGCCCGCATCCGGCCCGAGGACGACGAGGGCGACTCCCGCCATCCCCACGGCGCCCCACAGGACCCGCCAGGCGGAGAGCCGCTCGTGGAGGATCGCGACGGCCAGGAGCGCCACGATGAGCGGCTGGGCGGCCCCGAGCGTCGCGGCGACCCCGCCGGGCAGGCGCTGCGCGGCAAGGAACAGGAGAGGGAAGAAGGCGCCCATGTTCAGCGCGCCGAGGATCAGGCTCCTCCCCCACCACGCCCCGCGCGGAAGACGCCGGGCGAGCAGCAGGGCGATCAGCCCCGGCGGCAGCGTCCGCATCAGGGCTGCGAACAGCGGGTGCCCGTCGGGCAGCAGATGGGTGGTCACGATGTAGGTGGTCCCCCACACCATCGGCGCGACCGCCGTCAGCATGGTCCATCCCCCGCGTGCGGGGGGAGGGCCGGGGCTCGTCGCGATGCTCGTGTTCACGCCTCGATCGTCGCCGGTCCCAGATCATGAGTCCAACACATTGCTCTCATCAGAACAATGAAGTGTGATCATGGACATATGGACCTGCAGCAGATGCGCTACGTCGTGGCGGTCGCCGAGGAACGCAGCTTCACCCGGGCCGCGGAGCGCTGCTTCGTCGTGCAGTCCGCCCTCAGTCATCAGATCAAGGCGCTGGAGCGTGAGCTGGGGGTCACGCTGTTCGCCCGTACCAGCCGCCGGGTCGAGCTCACCGCCGCGGGAGAGGCCTTCCTCGCCGCCGCGCGGATGAGCCTGGACGCCGCCGGGCGCGCCGCCACGGATGCGGTCGCCGCGACCGGCAGGATTCACGGCACGCTGACGATCGGCGTCATCCCCACGGCGACCGCCCTCGATCTCCCCGCCGCACTGAGCCGGTTCCATCACGCGCATCCGGGCGTGCGGATCCGGCTCCGGAGCGGAGGCAGCGACGAGTTCCTCGCGGCGATCGCGCACGGCGACATGGACGTCGCCGTGCTGGGATTGCCGGACACGGCGCCGCTGGCGGCCGTGGCCACGCGCGTCCTCGCGCGGGAGCGCCTGGTCGCCGTCGTCTCCTCCCGTCATCCGCTCGCCCGGCGTCGCCGCTTGCGCCTGCGGGACCTCGCCGACGAGACGTTCGTCGACTTCCCCGCGGGCACTCCCGGGCGGATCCCCTCCGACCTGGCCTTCCAGGCGGCCGGCATCCGGCGCGAGGTCGCATTCGAGGCGATGAGCATCGACCTCGTCCTCGGGCTGGTCGGGCACGACCTCGTCGTGACGCTCCTGCCGCCCGACATGGTTCCCGCCAGTGAGAGGTTCCGGGCGATCCCGGTGGTGGACGGTCCTGTGCGCGTCCAGCACCTGGTGTGGGACGACTTCAACCCCACCCCGGCCGCCCGAGCGTTCGTGGACGGCCTTGCGGCGTAGGGAGCGCGATCCGCCTCACGCACGGTGATCCCTGCGCCTCGCACGGAGACGAGGGAGAACGACGCACGCGGGGCCCACTCCCCCGCCTTCACGACCGATCGGACCGGCGTGCCGCGGCTCGACGCGCCGGCTGCTCCTCGAGTTCGCCCGTGCTCCGCCCTCAGCCTGAGCCCGAGGGTGCGCAGGGGGAACCTGGCGGTCGAGCGCGTCGGCACGCTCAGGCGCCGTGCGGAGGGTCCCAGCGACGGAGCAGCGGGAAGACCTCGGTGCGCAGGAGCGGCGCCAGGCGAGCGTCATCGGACGCCGGGTCGATCCACTCCAGGTGCACGATCTCCGCCTGCGGCGTGGGCTCTTCCCGGGAGGGGTGCTCGAAGACGGTGGCATGGACGACGCGATCGGGCTCGTTCGCAGCGGGGGCGGTGAACACGCCGAGGCAGCGCAGATCGTCGCCGTCGATACGCACGCCGATCTCCTCGGCGCACTCGCGGACGGCGGCCTCCCTCTCGGATTCGCCGGGGTCCGGCTTGCCGCCGGGAAACATCAGCGCCCGGGTGCCGCGCTTGCGAACCGTGAGGACCCGTCCGCCGTCGTCGCGGAGGACCACCGCACTGACACGGATGTCCTCTCGCGCCTCGGTGCCGGTCGTCGGCCGCGACGACGGACTCATACGCCGAGCTGCGCCCGCGCGTAGGCCACGATCGCGTTCGCATGACCGTGGCCGAGGCCGTGCTCCGTCTTCAGCCAGGTGACGACCTCGCCGTGGCGATGCCCGTCGAGCTGCTCCACGACCAGGTCCAGCCACTCCTGCATCGGTCGGCCGTAGGTCTTCTCGATACTGGGGAAGTAGGAAGCCGGTCCTTTCGGCTTCTCACCGTCGGCGATGACGGGGGCGATCACACGCGAATCGGACATGCCGTCACTCTACGCGCCCGTCATACGTCGATGCACAAGCTCCACCGCGTGCATGCCGGGCCGTCTGCGACCCCGGCGCTCAGGCGTCGATCGCCTCGCGGGAGAGCCGGTCGGCGGAGTCCACGATGAACTCGCGGCGCGGCGCGACCTCGTTGCCCATCAGCAGCTCGAACACGCGGCTCGCCTTCTCCGCGGCCTCGGCGTCCTCGATCCGCACTCGCCGGAGCAGGCGCCCGGAGCGGTCCATGGTGGTGGAGGCCAGCTGCTCAGCGTCCATCTCGCCCAGGCCCTTGTAGCGCTGCACCGGTTCCTGCCAGCGCTTGCCGGCCTTCGTCAGGCGCGCCAGCAGCTGGTGCAGCTCCTGCTCGCTGTAGGTGTAGATCGTCTCGTTCGGCTTCGAGCCCGGATTGATCGCGACGACCCGGTGCAGCGGCGGCACCGCGGCGAACACCCGGCCCGCTTCGATGAGCGGACGCATATAGCGGAAGAACAGGGTCAGCAGCAGGGTCCGGATATGGGCGCCGTCGACATCGGCGTCGCTCATCAGGATCACCTTGCCGTAGCGTGCGGCGTCCAGGTCGAAGGTGCGACCGGAGCCGGCGCCGATCACCTGGATGATCGCCGCGCACTCGGCGTTGGAGAGCATGTCGCCGATCGAGGCCTTCTGCACGTTGAGGATCTTGCCGCGGATCGGGAGCAGCGCCTGGTATTCGCTGCTGCGGGCGTGCTTGGCCGTGCCGAGCGCCGAGTCGCCCTCGACGATGAACAGCTCCGTCTGGGCGACGTCGCTGGTGCGGCAGTCGACGAGCTTGGCCGGCAGCGACGAGGACTCCAGTGCGTTCTTGCGGCGCTGGGTCTCCTTGTGCGCCCGCGCCGAGACCCGCGCCTTCATCTCCGCGACGACCTTCTCCAGCAGCTGCGCCGCCTGGTTCTTGTCGTCGCGCTTGGTCGAGGAGAACCGGGCGCCGAGCTCGGATCGCAGCACCTTCGCCACGATCTGGCGCACGGCGGGAGTGCCCAGCACCTCCTTCGTCTGCCCCTCGAACTGCGGCTCGGGAACCGTCACGGTGAGCACCGCGGTGAGCCCGGCGAGCACGTCGTCCTTCTCCACCTTGTCGTTTCCGACCTTGAGGCGACGGGCGTTCTGCTCCACCTGACCGCGCAGCACCTTCAGCAGCTCCTGCTCGAAGCCCTGCTGATGCGTACCGCCCTTGGGGGTGGCGATGATGTTGACGAAGGACCGCACCACGGTGTCGTAGCCCGTCCCCCAGCGCAACGCGATGTCCACCGCGCACTCGCGCTCCACCTCCTGGGACTGGAGCGAGCCGTCGGCCTGCAGCACCGGCACGGTCTCGTGGAACGTGCCCGCGCCCTGCAGCCGCCAGGTGTCGGTGATCGGGGCATCGGGAGCGAGGAACTCGGCGAACTCGGAGATGCCGCCCTCGTAGTGGAAGCGGGTCTCGACCGGCTCGCCGTGCTCCGCCACCGTGGCAGTGCGCTCGTCGCGGATGAGGATCTCCAGGCCCGGCACCAGGAAGGCCGTCTGCCGGGCGCGGGTCTCCAGCTCCGACAGCTGGAAGGCCGCGTCCTTGGTGAAGATCTGCCGGTCGGCCCAGTAGCGGACGCGGGTGCCGGCGACGCCGCGGGGCGCCTTGCCGACCACGCGCAGCTCGCTGCGGTCCTCGTAGGGGGTGAAGGGGGCGTCGGGTCGAGGCTCGCCGCCGCCGTCCTGGAACACGCCCGGCTCGCCGCGGTGGAACGACATGGCATAGGTCTTGCCGCCGCGGTCGACCTCGACGTCGAGACGCTCGGAGAGCGCGTTGACGACCGACGCGCCCACGCCGTGCAGACCGCCGGAGGCCGCGTAGGAGCCGCCGCCGAACTTGCCGCCGGCGTGCAGCTTGGTGAAGACCACCTCGACGCCGGTGAGTCCGGTCCGGGGTTCGACGTCGACCGGGATGCCGCGGCCGCGGTCGCGCACCTCGACGCTCCCGTCGGCGTGCAGCACAACGTCGATGCGGCTCCCGTTGCCGGCCACCGCCTCGTCCACGGCGTTGTCGATGATCTCCCACAGGCAGTGCATGAGACCGGGCGAGCCGTTCGATCCGATGTACATACCGGGGCGCTTGCGCACGGCCTCCAGGCCCTCGAGCACCTGCAGATGGTGGGCGGAGTACTCGGCAGTCATAGTCCCCCCAGCCTAGGCGGGAGCGCGGCATCCGACCGGCAGCCGCGCCGCCGCAGCCGCGACGCCCTCCCGCGGCGTACGCGGTGAGCGAAACACATCGACCCACGGGCCGCACCACCGGAGAGGCGTGATTGTATGGAGGCATCAGGAACCGGCAGACTTCGACCCGAGGAGGACCCGACATGACCACCACGACCGCTCCGGAGACCTCCACCACCGTCGAGCACCGGCTGACCGCCCTCGACCGCTGCGACTCCTGCGGCGCCCAGGCCTACATCGCCGCCGAGGTGAACGGCTCCGAGCTGCTCTTCTGCGCCCACCACGGTCGCAAGTACGAGGAGAAGCTCCGCGCCATCGCCACCAGCTGGCACGACGAGTCGGACCGCCTGGTCGAGACCGTCTGACCCCCGGCGCCGAGCCGCGGGGTCTCGTATCCCGGGCTGGGCGTGAGCGGGAGACCCGCGAGACGACAGCAGCTGTCCGGCCGGAGCGAGGGACGCCGCCGACGCTCCGGCGCCACGGATCCGGCGCCCTTCTCCCCGCGATGCTCCGTTCAGCCGTACGCAGCCGGTCGGAAGAGGCATCGTAGGCGCGGAAGCATGATCCCGTGGCCCGCACCGATGGCCTGCCCCGAGGAGTGCCGCCCCGCGTGAGCCCTCGGTCACCGTGCGGCACCGTCGAGAAGAGCTCCCGGCGCGCCTCATCGGCAGCTCCCCGGTGTGCCCGCGACGACACCGGCGAGGACGATCCCATCGAAGCGGGAGTCCTTCGACCACGACGCTCAGGCGCCAGGGCCCGGTAAGCGTCTCCCCCGCGCGGCTTCGCTCAGGCCCGTATCGCGGCCGGTGGGAAGAGGCATCCCGCAGACCCGGACACACGATCCCGCGGCCCGTACCGGTGGCCCGCTCCGAGGAGTGCCGCCCCGCGTGAGCCCCTCAGCCCACAGTGCGGCACAGTGGAAGACGTTTCACGCCACCGCATCGGCAACCCCGGGGAACGCCTCCGAGGACACCGAGGGGTACTATCCGGCCGAAGCGAGAACCCTTCGATCGCTCCGCCAGGATCGGAAGACGATGCACAGGCCGCGTTCTGCGGGCCGGTGCGAGCCCGACCCCACGGGGAGGGACCCGCGGCCGCTCCACCGAGCCGGTCCGAGCCTCCACGGCATCAGCGCGTGCTGCCCGCCGCCTCCGATGCGGAGGCCTCACCGCTACCTCCGAGGTACACCCGCGGGACCCGCGGGGAGACCCGGGTGAGGATCTCCTCCCCGACGGTGTCGATGGCCTCCGCAAGGGCGGTCGCGTCCGACTCGCCCCGGGCCCCGGGTCCGAAGAGGGCGACCTCGTCCCCCACGGCAGCGCCGGGCCAGGCCTCCAGCTCCAGGGAGGTCTCGTCGATCCTGCGCACGCGCCGCGGTCCCGCGGGAGTTCCGGCGCTCATCCTTCCGGCGAGGCGCGACGGCAGCCCGTCCCAGGCGCCGTACCCGACGGTGACCCTATCGTCGGCGACCGCGGTCACCGGCGCGAGGAGGGTCGCAATCGGCACGATCCCCGGGAGATCGTTCCCGCCCGCGGAGCGCACGCCGTAGCAGAACGCGCCGACCCGCACCGCATCGAACCGGAACTCGGGCCGCGCGAACCCCGCCGCGCTCGCCGCTAGGTGCCGCAGCCGGGGCCGCAGCCCTGCTCTCTCGGCCGCCGCGAGGGCGATGAGGAACTCGGTGCGCGCCTCATCATCCGCGGCATCGCTCACCTCGGCGATGTGCGTCCACACCCCCTCCACCCGGATCAGGCCATGACGCTCGGCCTCCGCGGCCCGCTGCACCGCCTCGTCCCAGGCCTCGGGCCGGAAGCCGTTCCGGTGCAGCCCGGTGTCGATCTTGAGGTGGATGCGCACGGGCTCCGCCGCCGCCTCGCGCAGTCGGAGGGCCGCGACGCGCAGCACGCGATCGAGGAACTCCGCGTCTCCCACCCCCAGATCGATCCCGCATGCCGCCGCCTGCCCGATGCGGTCCTCGTCCGCCGTGCACCAGGCGAAGATCCTCGTCTGCGGCGCGAGCTCACGCACGCGCGCCCCCGTCTCGACGTCGAAGCTGCCGAACCAGGAGACCCCCGCTCGCACCGCGGCCGGGACGACGGCCCCGATTCCGTGCCCGTAGGCGTCGTTCTTGACCACGGCCATCAGCTCGATGCCGGGCATCCGCTCCCGCACCGTCCGGATGTTGCTCGCGAGCTGATCGAGGTCGACCTCCAGCCGCGCCGTCATGGCGTCCACTCTCGGGGGACGCGCAGCGCGATCCCGCAGACGATCTCGGCGGCCGACCATCCGCTCGCGGCCTCCCACTCCGCCAGCGCGTCGCGGACGGCGCCGCTTCCGCCGAAGAAGTCGACCTCGGCGCCGGGACGCACGTCGGCGTCGCCGATCTCCACCACGCAGACGTCCATCGCGATCCGCCCGACGATCGGGTACATTCGCTCCCCGATCGCCACGCGCACCCGTCCGCCGAGCCCTCGGACGATCCCCTGACCGTAGCCGCCGGTCACCAGCGCGATGCGCGTGTCGGCCGGGGCGATGAAGAGGTGCGTGTAGGAGACGCCCTCGCCCGCCCGCAACGGCTTGGTCGAGAGCACGGTGCCGCTGAGCCGGAGCGCCGGCACCCCCGCCGCGCCCGAAGACCCGGATGCCGCGGAGCATCCCGGCCCCGCGGAATACCCGGACCGCACGGAAGGTCCCCCCCTCCCTGGTGACACAGAACCACCGGGCGACGCAGAGCCACCGGCCGACGCAGAACTACCGGCCGACGCCCCGCCACCTGACGGCCCCGCCTGGCTCGAGTCGCCTGACGACGGCAAGCCACCCGACGATCCCGCACCCTCCGCCCGCCGCGAGTCACCCGCCGAGAGCAGGGCGTCCGACGGCTCCGAGCCCTCCGGCCGCACTGAGCCTATGAAAGATCCCCCGGTTCCCGATGGCACCGAACCATCCGACGCCCCCGAGGCACCCGGCGACTCCGCACCCTCACCCTGACCTGAGTCACCCGGCGACCCCGAGTCCTCCTGCCGGACCGGAGTCCCGGAACCCTCCGGCCGCCCCGGGGCCCCGGAAGTCCCCGGAACCCCGAGAGCGGGAAGCCCGAAGAGGAGCCGGACATCGACCAGGTCGGCTGAGACGCCCGGACGGAGCCGGGAGGTGCCGTCCTCCACGAGGATGCGCGGACCGAGCCCGGCGAGACGGTCCCGGTCCTGCGGATCCACGAGCACCGTCTCAATGCCCTCCGCCGACACCACCGCCGCGGTCTCGACGACCCCGTGCCCCAGCGCATCCCGGCGCAGGTCGACGACGACGTCCCCGCCGTATCGCTCCCGCGCCGCACGTGCGTTCTCCGCCATCGCGCCGCGGGAGATCCGCGCCCGCAACGGGGAGAACGCGGTCAAAACCCGATCGCCTTCTGATAGCGGGGCCGGTGGCCGGTCCGCACGCCCAGCACCGAGGGCTTGACCTCGTAGACGCCGGTGCCCCAGTTGCCCTCGATCACGACCGGGCCGTCGGGGGTGACCGCGATGTCCCAGCCGACGTACGGCACCTGCGGCACGACGCGGGCGAGGGTGTCGACGAAGGCGAGCA
Source organism: Microbacterium sp. (assembly GCA_040392075.1). Classification (GTDB taxonomy): domain Bacteria; phylum Actinomycetota; class Actinomycetes; order Actinomycetales; family Microbacteriaceae; genus Microbacterium. The sequence goes on along the minus strand of JBEBWQ010000013.1, from coordinate 2,154 downwards.
CCTCATCCGTCATCGGCAGCTGGTAGTCGGCGATCCGCAGGCCGCTCTCCGGGTGCGTCTCGTGCACGTGCCCGTGGGAGTCGTAGCCGGCGCCCATCGCGCGCCCGGTGTCGTCGAGCATCGTGTAGAAGCCGCCGAAGTCCATCTGGTCGGCGACCTGGCCCCGGCCGAACTTCTGCGCCATGGCGAGGATGTGGGTCTTCTCCCCGTCGAAGAAGGCGACGACCCGGGTGGAGTTGACCGTGCCCGGGCAGTAGGCGGCGAGATCCGGGTGCTGGACGATGTTCTCCTCGACCAGCAGCTCGCCGCGCTCGAACAGCCCGCGGTGGAACTCGGTCCAGTCCTCCACCTCGTCGGCGAAGTAGCGGCGGATCGATGCCCCGGCGACGCCGCCCTGGAGCTTGGTCACCAGCGTCGGGTGCTCCTGGGCGAATGCGCGGAGCTCCTCGGCGTTGTCCTCGGTCACCATCATCCACGCGCGGCCGAGATGGGCGTCGAAGGCCTTCACGAACTCCCACTTGTCGTGGAAGAGGTGACGGTAGTCGGGATGATCGTGGGTGGAGGAGATCTGATCGGAGAGCGGATGGGTCATCATCGTCTTCCGCTCCGCGGCCGTGAGGATCGCGAAGTCGTAGTCGACGTAGTCCTGGAACCCGACCTGACGAAACGCCGCCTGGAAGAACATGTCGCCCAAGACGACCACGGCGGAGCGGTCGAACTGCTGCGCGACCTCCTTGGCCCGGCCCCACACGGACGGCAGGTTCAGCCGCCGTGCGCGCTCGGCGAGGTATCCGATCCGGAACTTGCCGGCCAGTCCGCTCATGCCTCCGCCTTTCGGATCACGCCCATCGGCGTCGATTCGGCACCCTGCCCGAGGGGGTTGTCGCGCAGCAGATCCAGCAGCCGCTGCTCGCCCGCCCGGTCCAGGGTCGATCCCAGGATGTTGCCGCCGAGATCGTTGATGTCCACCACGGCGACCTCGTAGGCTCCGCCGAGAAGCTCCTTGAGGTGCGCGGAGACCTCCCGCGGACGCTCCGGCCCGAGCACCACGGAACGGTCGTACGGAGGGATGGTGCCCTCCGTCGGACCGTCGATGGACCGCGCCTTGTCGCCGGCGATGCGATAGAAGTCGCCCTTGCGCCCGAAGGCCTTGGTCACCGCGGCCACGGCGGCGGCGAACAGGATCCGGGGCGTGCCGCATTCCCGCAGCGCCATCTCCATCGTCTCGGGCATGCCGAGGCCGATGCCGTGCGGGGTGCGGGTGACGTACTTCGAGAGGACGTGCGCGAGCTTCCGGGGCCGGATCTCCTCCAGCAGGAACGAGCGGCCCTGGGTGATCGCCACGATCTTCTCGGTCACGAACAGCAGGTCGCCCTGCTGCAGGACCGGAGGGGCGTAGTCGAGGATGACCCGGTCGAGGTCGTCGCCGCGCATCACCGTGTGCGTGCGGATGGGCACCCGCGCGTAGCGCGCCCCCTCAGCCTCACGCGTGAGGTCCTTGCCGCGGTTCGCCTGCCCGGTCACGCCGGTGCCGGTCACCTCGCCGGCGTCCGCGGAATCCCCGGCCTCTTCCGCTTCCGCCCGGGCGGCGTCGCCGGAGGGCTCGGAGCCGTCGGGGGCCGAGACGTGGGGGGATGCGGCGTCCGCGGAGACGGTGCCGGCAACGTCCGCGTCCTCTGCCGCAGAGACCGGCGGGGTCGCGGAAGCCGTGCCGAGGACTTCGCCCGAGGGGTCCGCGTCCCCCGGGGCTGAGTCGGCGGAGACGGCGTCCGCGGCGGCGGCATCGGCCGGTGCGACCCCTGCCGTGTCGGGCGCGGACGTCTCAGGCCCCTCCTGCGCGGTGTCGTCCCGTTCGGCGCCGTCGTCCGGCACGCTGGAGCCGGCCATCACTCGAGGTAGTCCCGCAGCGACTGCGAGCGGCTGGGGTGCCGCAGCTTCGCCATGGTCTTGGACTCGATCTGACGGATCCGCTCGCGGGTCACCCCGAAGGTGTCGCCGATCTGGTCCAGGGTCTTGGGCTGACCGTCGCCGAGACCGAAGCGCATCCGGATCACGCCGGCCTCGCGTTCGCTGAGCGAGTCGAGCAGCTGCTCGAGCTGACGCTGCAGCATCGTGAAGCCCACCGCGTCGGCGGGGACCACGGCCTCGGTGTCC
>JBEBWQ010000012.1:0-22604 GCA_040392075.1 Microbacterium sp. | reverse complement strand
GGGGCGAGCGATCGTTCCGGATGAGCGATCAGCGCGAGAGGTCGTCGAGGGGGGCGGTCTCCTGCTCGTCGGCCGAACGGTCCGCCGGCGGCGCCTCCCGCGCGGCGCCCGCGCGCAGATGGGGCGGGAGGAGGATCGGGACCACGGGGACGACCGGATCCGGTGTCCGGGGCTCCGGCGATCCGGTCGTCGTATCCGGCCGGGCCGCCGCGGCCCCCTCCGCCGCAAGGACCGGGGACCCGGGGCCGGCGGGGGTCCCCGATGCCCGGTCCCCGATGGACGACGGGCCCGCGGCGGGAGAAGCCGGCACGAAGGGAGAAGACGCCGCGATCCGGTCGGCGAGGATCGCCGAGCGGATCGCCCGCTCGTCCGCGACGTCCTCGCGATGACGCGGGGAGAGCAGCAGGAGCGCCGCACCGACGAGCACTTCCAGCCCCACGGCGAGCGCCACCGGCCCGGGTGCGGGGCCGACCTCGGCGAGACGGCCCGGCCCGAGTGCGCCGGACGCCAGCGCGACGGCACCGGCGGCACCGCCCGCCGTCAGCACGGAGAGGGCCAGTGCGATCACGGCACGCGGCCCGCTCCCCTGCGCCTCGCCGCGGGAGGACAGCCGGGAGCGCACCACCCAGCCCGCGAGGGCGCCAACCGCGACGGGCACGAGGATCACCACGAGCTGCCACACCGACCCGCCGGGCGGGACGAGCCCGAGGATCGGCAGCCCCGGCAGCACCCCGGTCTGGGTTCCGACCGGCGACACCGATGTGCCGACGCCGAGGGCGAACCCGGGGCCGGCGAGCCAGGCCGCCGCCCACACCACGAGGGTCGGCAGATAGGCGAGGTGCGCCAGGGTGAGAACAGTCGCACCGAGCAGATCGGTGTGCGCGGCCTGGAACAGGGCGACGACCTCGCCGCCCCGGAACACGACCGCCACGGCGACGGCCAGCGCACCGGCACCGGCGAGCGCGACGAGGGCGACGGCCGCCCCGCGCACCGCTGCAGCGGGAACCGCGGACCACTGCCCCCACCGATCGACGGCGGCGTGCACGCGGTCGACGATCCCCTCGTCCCCCTCCCGCCAGGCCGTTGCGAGCGCCCCGGCGAGGACGCCGCCGAGATAGACCAGGGCGGGGAAGAGGATGCCCGGCACCGTGTCCGTGCGCATGAGGGGAAGGCCGGCGCCGAGGGAGACCAGGGCGGCGATCGCCGCGAATCCGACGGCGCCGCTCGCGGCCCCGCTGAACCAGGCTCCCGCGTGGGCGGCACGCGCACCCGAGCGCGCGGCGAACAGCAGCGTGAAGAAGAGGAAGGCCAGGGGCGTCAGCGACAGGACGAACGCCGCGCCCTCGGGAGCGATCCCCAGGGCGCTGACCGTTTCGAGCGGGATCTCGAGGTGCAGCGGCACCGCGTGCCCGAACTGCCAGAGCACCGCGGTGAGGGGCCAGAGCGTTCCCCACTCCGCCGCGCCCAGGGTCCACAGCAGCGTGAGCGGGGCGAGGAGCGCCACCAGGCCCACGGCGGCGGCGATGGCCGCATCGACCAGGGCCAGGAGCGCGACGAGGAGACGGTGCATGACCCATCGAGCCTACGCCGACGCCCCCAGGCGCACGCCGGGACGCGCGCAGGAGACGCGCAGGCAGGCTCTGCGCACGAGCAGCTTCCGCGCGCACGAGAGCCCGCCCGCGGAAGGGCCGCTCGCATCAGACCCGACGTCGCTCATATGCCGGCTCCCGCATACACGCGGCGACGCGGCCAGGCAATAGAGTCGATGGACATGAGCACTCCCCCCGCCGCGCCCGACATCGCCGCGCCGCCCCGCAACGCACTGGACCGCTTCTTCGAGATCACCCGCCGGGGTTCCACCGTCGGCACCGAGGTGCGCGGAGGCGTGGTCACCTTCGTCACGATGAGCTACATCGTGATCCTCAACCCGATCATCCTGGCCACCAACCCGGATGTGGAGGGGAACTTCCTCGACTTCGGCGCGGTGGGGGCCGCCACCTCGCTCACCGCCGGCGTGATGACCCTCCTGTTCGGCCTCGTCGCCCGGCTGCCCTTCGGCTTCGCCGCGGGCCTGGGCATCAGCGCCCTCGTCGCCTTCTCCATGGTCGGCCAGGTCACCTGGGGCGAGGCGATGGCGCTGGTCGTCATCAACGGCCTGATCATCGTGCTGCTGGCGGCCACCGGCATGCGCAAGGCGATCTTCGACGCGGTTCCGGTGCAGCTGAAGCTGGCGATCACGGTCGGCATCGGCCTGTTCATCGCCTTCATCGGCTTCGTCAACTCCGGGTTCGTCACCTCCACCGGCTCCGCCTCCCCGCCGGTGGGCCTGGGCATCGGCGGCTCGGTCGCGACGATCCCGACCGTGCTGTTCGTCATCACCCTGATCCTCACCGGCGTGCTGGTGGCCCGGCGGGTCAAGGGCGCGATGCTCATCGGCCTGATCTCCGGCACCCTCCTCGCGGTCGTCACCGAGATGATCTGGCACCTCGGCCCGAAGGTCGTCGACGGCGAGCTCGCCAACCCGGGCGGCTGGGACCTCACCGTCCCGGCCCTCGCCGGATCCCCGGTCAGCATCCCCGACCTCAGCCTCATCGGGGCCGTGGACTTCGGCTTCGACCTGGGCCGGGTCGGTGTCGTCACCCTGGTGATGCTCGTGTTCACCCTGGTCTTCTCGAACTTCTTCGACGCGATGGGCACCATGACGGGCCTCGCGAAGGAGGCCGGCCTGGCCGACGAGAGGGGCGACTTCCCCCGCATCAAGTCCGCTCTGGTGGTCGAGGGCGTCGGCGCCGTGGTGGGAGGTGCGACCAGCACCTCCTCGAACTCGGTGTTCATCGAGTCCGGCGCCGGCATCGGCGAGGGCGCGCGCACGGGCTTCGCGAACGTCGTCACCGGCGTGCTGTTCCTGCTGGCGATGTTCTTCACCCCGCTCACCCAGATCGTGCCGACCGAGATCGCCGCCGCGGCCCTCGTCATCGTGGGCGCGATGATGATGGCCCAGATCAAGCACATCGACCTCGGCGACTTCCGGGTGCTGCTGCCGGTCTTCCTCACCGTCACGGTGATGCCGCTGACCTACTCGATCGCCAACGGCATCGGCGCCGGGTTCCTCAGCTGGGTGCTCGTGCACGCGCTCTCCGGACGCGCCCGCACCGTCCACCCGCTGCTGTGGGTGGTCGCCGTCGGGTTCCTGATCTTCTTCGCCCGCGGCCCCATCGAGGCGCTCTTCGCCTGATCCGCGCAGTGCAGGCGAGCGGCCCCGGGAATGCTCGCGCTTCCCGGGGCCTCTTGCGTGCTCCGCGGAGGGAGCGCTCGAGGGACCGGGACCGGCCGGCCCGGCGGTGCTTCACCCTGCCCACTTGACAGAAGGCTCCACATATCAGTCGAGGAAGGCGTCGGCGCCGTCGCGTTCCAGGATCTCCGCGGCGATGAGATAGGCCGCCACGAACCCCTCCGCAGACGCGAGCGGCGCGAGGGAGGGAAGCGCCGTGAGGAAGTCGAGGGGCGCACCCGCCGCGGCCGCGAGGAGAAGCGGCGCCGCCTCGTCGTCCAGGCGGAACCGGCCGGCGGCTGCCTGGCGGGTGAACTCACGCCAGGTCGCGATGAGGCGCGCCCCGGTGCCGGCATCCGCCCCGGCGGCGAGCCGGTCCAGGACCGTCGGCACGACGAACTTCAGGATCCGGTTGGACGCGTCCGCACCGAGCCGGTCGAGGGTGTCGGCGACGCTCGGATTGCCGAAGCGCGCGAACAGCTCGTCGATGTAGCCGGGCAGGTCGAAGCCCGCCGGCACCGTGAGCGTCGGCACGGCCTCGTCCAGGTAGGTCCGGAGGAACGCCGCGATCCGCGGGTCGCCCAGGGCCTCGTGCACGAGCTCATGACCGGCCAGCCGCCCGATGTATGCGATCGCCTGATGGCCCCCGTTGAGCAGCCGCAGCTTGATCGCCTCGAACTCCTCCACATCCTCGACGAGCGTCACGCCCGCCGCCTCGAAGGCGGGCCTGCCCGCCGGGAAGCGGTCTTCGATCACCCACTGGGTGAAGGGCTCGCACGCCACCGGCCAGGCGTCCTCCACGCCGAGCCTCGTCCGCACGCGCGCCGCGTCGACCGCCGTCGTGACGGGGGTGATCCTGTCGACCATGGTGGAGGGGAAGGCGACGGTCGCCGCGATCCAGTCCGCAAGGCCCGGGTCGACGAGCCGGGCGACCGCCTCCACGCTGCGCCGGGCCACCGCCCCGTTGCCCTGGATGTTGTCGCAGGACATCACGGTGAACGGCTCCACGCCCCGGCGTCGCCGTTCGCGGAGCCCCGCGACGATCCATCCGAACGCGGTGCGGGGGGAGACCAGATCGCCGGCGGTCTCCTCCGCGACGGCCGGGTCGTCCGCGGCGACCCGGCCGTTCGTCGGGTCGTCCACGTAAGCGCCCTCCGTGATCGTCAGCGAGACGATCCGCACCGACGGGTCCGCCAGCTGCTCCCGCAGCGCCGCGGGGTCGTCCGCCGCGTGCAGGAACCGGCGGATCGATCCGATGACGCCGATCTCGTCACGCCCGTCGGGGTGGCGCAGGGTGAGGGTGTACAGCCCGTCCTGTCCGGCGAGCGCGTCGCGCATCCGGGCATCCCGCTCCCGCAGCCCGACGCCGCAGATCGCCCAGTCGTGAGCGAGCCCGGCGGTCAGCAGCCGGTCGAGGTACATCGCCTCGTGGGCGCGGTGGAAGTTGCCGACCCCGAAGTGCACGATGCCGATCCGCAGGTCATCGTCGAGGTAGGACGGCACGGCGACGCCGGCGGGGAGGGTCGCCAGGGAGGAGCGCCCGAGCCGTGGCATCGTTCAGCCCTTGAGGTTGACGTGGACGAGGATGCGCGCGGGAGCGTCGGGACGGGCGCCCGTCACGGTCAGGCGCAGCCAGTTGCCGAAGGTCGTCAGAGGCAGCTCGGCCACCGTCTGCTCCCCGCCGAGCACGGCGCCCTCAGGCCGTCGCACCCAGGAGATCCCGTCCGGCGAGACCTCGGCGGCGATGGTCAGGTCGGGGTGCTCGCCTTCGGCCTGGACGAAGAAGAGGGCCTCCCTCGCCCAGCCGGCCTCGTAGGGGAGCGTGGAGAACTCCCCCTCGATCCGGACTCGGCGCGCGAGCACCGAGGTGTAGGTCTGCTGCATGGTGATGTCCTTTCCGCTCATGCCTCGACGACCAGCGCGTCGACGTTGTCGTAGTCGACGATCGCGCCCTGCTCTTTGAGGGTAGCCCGCAGCCGGTCGACGTCGATCTCGGGGATCGCGGTGCCGTCCCGCAGTGCCAGTGCCGCCGCGGTGCCCGCACCCTGCCCCATCGCCATGCAGGTCGCCATCACCCGCACGGAGCCGAATCCGGGGCCGTCCGCGCAGATGGTGCGCCCCGCGGTGAGCAGGTTGACGCTCCCCTGCGGCACGAGCGAACGGAGCGGGACGTTGTACGGCCGGCGGAGGACCACGAAGTCGTCCTGGTCGATGCTGTCCCCCCGGTGGATGTCGATCGTGTGCGCACCCTTCGCGACCGTGTCCGGGAACGCCTTGGGGTTCAGCACGTCGTCCTTGGTCAGCTCGTAGAGGCCGACGATGTGATAGGTCTCGCGCACCCCGGTCTGGATCCCGGACTTCGCCAGCCATGCGTCGCGGAACTCCGGGAACTCCCTCCGGAGCACCTCGATGACCGCGTGCATCTTCTCGCGCAGGCTCGTCTCCGTGCGCGAGAACCGCTCGGGGTCGCTCGCGTCGGTGGGCTCCCGCAGCAGATTGATGCTGACCATGCCCTCGCGGAAGAAGCGGTTGATCCACGGGCCTCCGAAGAGGGGGGCCTCGCCGAGGGCGTGCAGCTGGGCGAGGCGGTCGCGGATCGGCGTCGAGACCGGGAGGATGCCGTCGACGGCGTCACCGAAGACGTCCTCGAGCGCGGCCGTGTCGACCCCGCCGAGCTGGAACCACAGCGAGGCCGGCTGGAGCACGTCCCCCTTCGTGGTGGGCAGACCGGCGGCGCGGACGACGTCGGCGTCGCCGGTGCAATCGATGAAGACGGCGCCCTCGTAGGCGACGCGGCCGGCCTTGTTCTGCACGATGACGTGGCTCAGCCGGCCGTCCCCGGCGACGACGCCGGCGAACCAGCTGTGGTAGAGGAGCGTCACCCCGCTCTCCAGCAGGAGCCGCTGCGCGACGAGCTTCAGGATCTCGTCGTTCACGGGCCAGTTGCCGCTCTCGCGATCGATCTCCGCACCGCCGGCGGCCGCCGCCGCCTGCATGAGCTCCCGCGGGATGCCGCCGATGTGCGGCTCTCCCCCGACGCGGAACTCGCTGATGGGCGTCACCAGCGCCGCCGTCGACATCCCGCCGACGAAGCCGTAGCGCTCGATGAGGAGCGTGCGCGCGCCGTTCCGCGCCGCGGCGACCGCGGCGATGACGCCGGCGGGTCCGCCGCCGGCGACGATGACGTCATAGCTCCCCGCGACCGGCGTGCTGCGCGGCGGCTCTGTGATGAACACGGACGGGTTCACTCTCCCCTCATTCGCTCGAGTAGACGACGGAGTCCAGGAACAGGTGGACCGAGCGGTTCGTGTCGGTCTCCACGAAGAACACCGGATTGATGAGGTCCTTGATCGACTTGTACCCCGGGACGAGGGTCGGCTGCAGCCCGCGGAGGTCGAAGACCTGATCCATCGACTGCAGCTCGACGTACTCGCGCCGCTGCACGTCCACGGTGAGGCGGAAGTAGAGCCAGTTCAGCTTGTCCGGGCTCTCGTTGTAGAGCAGGTCCTGCTCACCGCCCGGGACCCACTGGAAGCCGTCGGCGGAGCCGTCCTCGAAGCGGCGGCCGTACCACTGGTTGTCGACGCCGGGAACGCACCACCCGTCCTCGACGCCGAAGTTCCAGTCCGCGGGGGTCACGCCGTCGGCGACGCGGTAGTACTGCCATCTCTTTACCGGCTTCCCGCCGAGGGCGTTCACGTAGCGCACGCCGGGCATGTAGCGGTATTGCGCGTCCTGCACATCGAAGAAGAACCCGAAGGCCCGAATGTCCTCCTCGCCGAGACCCACCCTGTCCTGCGCCGGTGTATAGGCGTACCAGGCTTCGATCTGGATGAGTCGTGGATCGCCGAAACGGGAGAGCCGCTTGATCGCGTGCCCCATGCTGCCCGGTCGTGGCGGCTCGGTGTGCGGGCCTCCGGTGGGGGCCGTGGTGAGCTTGAGGGAGTAAGTGCCTTCCATCGACCCGTGCGAGGAGGCGAACCGCATGGATGCCGAGCTCAATTGCGTGGGCGCCCAGCTGGAGAGGTCGACGGCGGAGTCGAAGGACTCGTAGTCGTCGTAGACGAAGTTCGGGGTCAGATCGAGCCACCCGTTGAAGCCGGTGTCGAAGTCGTCGTAGGTGATGACGCGGGCGAGCGGGTTGTAGCGCTCGAGCCCGCGGTCGTAGCTCAGGAACCGTTGCATGCGGAAGGCCTCTTCGGTAGCGATCGGACGGGTGGGCGTTGGTGTCTAGGCTGCGGGGCGGCGGATCCGCCGCCCCGCAGCATCCGTGGGCGATCTACTCGGTCAGGAAGACCGTGCTGAAATCGATGAACTCCGTCGGCGGGACCGTCAGGCCCGCCACGTTGTTCCGGAAGGCCACGTTGACCTTGGTCGCGAACAGCGGGATCGCGGGGGTGTCCGCGGCCATGATGTCCACGGCCTGCTTGTAGAGCGTGATCCGCTTGTCGGGGTCGACCTCCTGCTGCGCCTGGGTCAGGACGGCGTCCAGCTCCGGGTTGCAGTAGCCGAGCCGGGCCGCAGCGCAGCTGTACAGACGGTTCAGCGTGTAGTCCGCATCACCGGTGGCCGTCTGGTTGGGCTGGAAGTCCATGTCCCAGTCCAGTGCGCCGAACGCCGCCAGCCAGCTGGCCGCGTCCAGACCGCGCGGCTCGACCGTCACGCCGATCTCCTTCCAGGCGGAGATGAGCGCCTGAGCCAGCGAGCTGTCGGTGGCGTTCGCGAGGCTGAAGATGACATCGACCGTGAAGCCGTCCGGGTAGCCTGCCTGCGCGAGGAGGTCCTTCGCCCCCTCCGGGTCGTAGGTCGGCAGGCCGTCCGCGGGCACGCAGCCGAAGGCGGTCTCCGGGCAGAACGAGCTCATGACCTCCCGGCTGTCGCCGTAGAGGCTGCTGACGATCGTCTCCAGATCCAGTGCCATCCACATGGCCCGACGCACGTCGGGGTTGTCCAGCGGCGCCTGGTCGTTCATGAACCAGATGAAGTAGTAGCTGAGCGAGTCGAACTGCTCCAGCGTCACGTTCGGCAGGGCCATCACCGTGTCGAACTGGTCGTAGGGCACGTTCTGGATGACCTGCGCCTGGTTGTTCGAGAGCGCCGTGACCTTGCTGTTGATGTCGGTGACCTGCCTCATGGTCAGCGTCTTCAGCTTCGCCGTCTCGCCCCAGTAGGTGTCGTTCCGGGTGAACACGAACCGGTCGTTCGGCACGTACTCGCTGATCACGAAGGGGCCGGTTCCGATCGGTTTGGCCCAGTAGGCGTCATCCTCGGCGGTCATCTCGGCGTGCGAGAACTCCCCCTTCCCGATGAGGACCAGGGAGAGGACGCCGACGAGGGTGCCGGTCGGGGCGCTCGTGGTCAGGATCACCGTGTGGTCGTCCGGCGTATCGATCTGGGTGATGATCGACAGCACGGCGTTCAGGGCTCCCGCCTGCGCCCGGTAGCGGTCGAGGGTGCCGGCCACGTCGGCGGAGGTGAACGGCGTGCCGTCGCTGAAGGTCACGTCGTCGCGCAGGGTGAACTCGAGGGTGGTCGGTGTCGTCCACTCCCACGACTCGGCCAGGTTCGGCTGCGGCGTCGCCGTCTCGTCCAGCCGCACGATCGGCTCCAGGGTCTGCTTGAGCGCGATGTTCATGCCGATCTCGAGCGGGCTCTTCGAGATGTCGGAGCCCGCCCAGCCGTAGGCGGGGATGAACGTGAGGTTCTGCTGGTCGTCGGGAAGCGGCGATCCGGTGGGCGCGCTGGTGGTTCCACCATCGCCGCCCCCGCTGTTGCCGGCGGGCGCGCAGCCCGCCAGGGCGAGGCCGGCGATGGTCGCCGCGGTGGCGAAAGCCACCAGCCTCTTACGGAGAGAGAACATTGCTAGCTCCTTCGATCGATTGACTTATGGTGCAGGTTCTTCGCCCCTACGGGGTCCAGGTGAACGTCGAGACGACCGGGTGGTGGTCGCTGGGCGCGATCCCCCGGTCGAAGAACTCCACGACCTCGGCGCTGCGGGAGCGCACCGGGCCGCGGAAGAAGATCCAGTCGATGGCCTTCGGCGGCGAGGCCAGCGGGGAGGCACCGGTGGCCACCGTGTCCGAGAAGCCGGAGGGCACGACCGGGTGCGTGGGCGGGCAGTGCCGGCCGAGCGCGGTGAAGGAGTCGAGATAGCCGCCGTTGCCGAGCGTCCACAGCGGTACGCCGATGTCGTTGATGTCGACGGTGAAGAACACCGGCTCGCCGTCCCCGGCGATGCGGCCGAGCGCCTCGACGACGCGCTCGGCCTGGAGCACGCGCTGATTCACCCCGGTCTCCAGCTCCACGGCCGTCCCGGTCCAGGACAGGTGCCCGGTGCTGAAGACGAGCGTCCCGGCCCCGGTCCGCGAGCGCAGCCGCACCCAGAAGAGCCGCGCATCGGGATCGACGATGCCGACGTCCCAGGCGCCGTGCTCGACATGCGCGAAGAGCTCCCTGTTCCACCAGAGGTTCGACTGCGTCTCCCAGCCGCGGAACCCGTCGTGCACCCTGTCGTGCTCCGGCAGGGCGTCGTCGATGACCGCCCGCGACCAGCCGCGCAGCTCCTGGGTGGCGAGGAGGTCCGGCGCGCGCAGCGCGTACAGCCGGGCGAGCGCGGCGCGCCGCTCGTCGCGCCAGTGGTCGCCCCACACGTTGTGCTGTTGCACGAGGAATGTCATGGCGCTCATGCCAGCCCCCGCCCGTCCGCGGGCGGAGCCCCGGTGAGGTCATGGTTGTAGCGCACGAGCTCGGCGGAGGCGTCCGGGCGGAACCGGATGGTCGTCACCGAGCAGTTGTCCGGTTCCGCGAGCGGGAAATGGCCGGGCACCGGCAGCCCGAGAGCGTGGGCGGTCGCCACCCGGATCGGTCCGCCGTGCGCGAAGATCACCGCCACCCCGTCCCTGCCGGCGCGGCGCAGGCCGGCGGTGAGCCGGTCGATGGCGGCGCCGACGCGGTCACGGACCTGGGCGAAGGTCTCGCCGTCCGATCCCCGGGGGACGTCGATCCCCGCCGCGACGGCGGCGATGGTCTCCGGATGCTCGCGCGCGATCTCCCCCCGGGGGCGGCCCGACCAGTCGCCGACGTGCACCTCCCGGAATGCCGCGTCCGCCTGCACCCCGGCGCCCACCAGCCGCGCATAGGGAAGCGCGGTGTCCATCGCGCGCGGCAGGTCGCTGGCCAGCACCGCATCGGGGTCCGGCACCTGCCGGACGAAGGCAGCGCCGAACACGGCGGCCTGACGGCGCCCCTCCTCGGTGAGACCGGAATCGCCCTGCCCCTGATAGCGGCCCTCGACGTTCCACAGGGACTCTCCGTGCCGCACCAGGTGCACTGTCACCCCGCCGTTCATCGGGACTCCTCGAGCCAGGGCCGGACGATGGGGACGGCCGCGATCAGCGTGCGGGTGTACTCGTCCTGCGGGTCGTCGAAGAGCTCGTCCGCCGTTCCCTGCTCCACCACCACGCCGCGGTTGAGCACGAGGACCCGGTCGCAGATGTGCTCGATCACGGAGAGATCGTGCGAGATGAAGAGGTAGGAGAGCCCGAGATCGGCCTGCAGGTCCTTCAGCAGGTTGAGCACCTGGGCCTGCACGGAGACGTCGAGAGCGCTGACCGCCTCATCGCAGATGATGAGACGGGGACGCAGCGCGAGCGCGCGGGCCACCCCGATGCGCTGCCGCTGTCCGCCGGAGAACTGGTGCGGATACCGATCGGAGTAGTCGGGGTTCAGCCCCACCCGCTCCATGAGCTCCTTGACCTCGGCCGTCCATCGGTTGCGCGGGACGATGTCCGGATGCACCCGCCAGCCCTCGGCGATGAGATCGCGAACGGTGAGGCGAGGGTTGAGGGAGGCATACGGATCCTGGAAGATCATCTGCATGTTCCGGCGGATCTCCTTGAGCTGCCGCGGCGTGCAGCGGACGATGTCGCGGCCCTCGAACTCGATCGTGCCGCCGCTGGCCGGGACCAGGCCGATCACGGCACGGGCGATGGTCGACTTGCCCGACCCCGACTCGCCGACCAGTCCCGTCGTCTCCCCCGGATGCAGGTCGAAGCTGACATCGCTGACCGCGAGGTTGTCCCCGATCTTCCGGAGCAGGATGGAGGAGCGGATCGGGTACGCGACCCGCAGGTTCCGCACGCTCAGCAATGGCGCGTGCTCAGACATCGGCGAGCACCTCCTCCGATCGATGGCACGCGGCTTCGTGTCCCGGCTCCCAGCCCGCAGGACGACGCAGCTCCGGAACGACGCTCCGGCAGACATCGGTGGCGTAGGGGCAGCGCGGGTGGAAGGAGCAGCCGTCGGGCAGGGCGAGCAGATTCGGAGGAGACCCGACGATGGGGGCCAGGCGCTGCCCGCGCACGCCCTCGCTGGGGATCGACTCGAGCAGGCCCTTGGGGTAGGGATGCGCCGGGTGATCGTAGATCTCCCTGATCGTCCCGGTCTCCACGATCCGGCCCGCGTACATGATCGCGGCTCTCTCGGCGACGTCCGCGACCACCCCGAGGTCGTGGCTGATGAGGATCATCCCCATCCCGGTCTCCGCCTGGAGGTCCGCGAGCAGACGCATGATCTGCGCCTGCACCGTCACGTCCAGGGCCGTCGTCGGCTCGTCCGCGATGAGGAGCCTCGGCCGCAGGGCGATGGCCATGGCGATCATGATGCGCTGGCGCTGTCCGCCCGAGAACTGGTGCGGATAGTCGCGGATCCGGGAGTCGGCGTCGGGGATGCCCACGCGCGTGAGCAGGTCGAGGGCGTTCGCCCAGGCCTTCTTCTTGTCCATCCGCAGGCGCCGTCGGAAGGGCTCCGCGACCTGTGCGCCGACCCGCAGGACCGGATTCAGCGAGCTCAGCGGATCCTGGAAGATCATCGCGATCTCGGTCGCGCACAGCTTGCGGACCTGCTTGACCGGTTCCGCGGCGAGATCCCGCCCGCCGAAGTGGATGCTGCCGCCGACGATCGTCCCCGCCGGCTTCGGCAGCAGCGCCATGATCGCCTGCGCCGTCACCGACTTCCCGGACCCGGACTCGCCGAGGACGGCCAGCGTCTGGCCCGCGTGCACCTCGAAGCTCACGCCGTCGAGCGCCCGGACCACTCCCGCGGAGGTGGAGAACTCCACCTGGAGGTCCTGCACGCGCAGCAGCGGGGCCTCGCTCGGGGCGGGAGAGGCGGAGAGCATCTGCGTCATCGTCATCATGCGCTCCTCAGTCTCGGGTCGAAGTAGTCGCGGAGCGCGTCGCCGAGGATGCCCGTCGCCAGGACGAGGATGAGGAGCGCGATGCCCGGCAGGGTCGAGATCCACCACGCGCTGGTGAGATAGGCGGTTCCGGCCTGGATGGAGTTGCCCAGGCTCGGGACCCCGATCGGGACGCCGACGCCGAGGAAGGACAGCGCCGCCTCGGTCAGGATCACGAAGCCGAACTCGACCGTGGCGACGACCAGGATCGGGGCGAGACAGCCCGGCAGGAGCGTGCGGAAGAGCAGGTGGAGGTGCCCTGCTCCCAGCGTGCGGGCCGCTTCGACGTACTCCAGGTTCTTCAGGGACAGCACCTGGCTGCGCGCGATCCGGGCGAAGACGACCCAGTTGGCGATGGAGAGCACGATGATGATGTTCACCAGGCCCTGGCCCAGCACCGAGGCGAGCAGGATCGCGAAGAGGATCGACGGGAAGGCGAGCTGCACGTCCGCGATCCGCATCAGCACCGTGTCGAGCCAGCCGCCGAAGTGGCCGGCGAGCATGCCGATCACCACCCCGGCGACACCGGCGAAGACCAGGGTCGAGATGCCGACCGTCAGAGAGACCCTCGCGCCCGCCATGACCTGGGCGAAGAGGTCCTGACCGACCTGGTCGGTGCCGAAGAGCGCGATCGAGCCGTCCGCCAGCTGCGTGCCGGGGGGCTTGAGCCGCTGGCCCAGCTCGACGCGCAGGGGGTCGAACCCGTACAGCATCGGCACGAAGATCGCGCCGACCACATAGAGGGCGATGACGATGATCGGCACGACGATGCGGACCTTCACACCGGTGCGCGCACGCCGAGCGCGCTGCATGGTCTGCATGGCGATGGTGGGAGGCATCGCGGGGGGCATGGTGGCGGTCATCGGGCAACCCTCATCCTCGGGTCAAGATATCCGTAGAGCACGTCGACGACGAGGTTCACCAGGACGAACGCGGCGGCGATGATGACGACGCAGGCCTGCACCACGGTGTAGTCGCGGACGTGGATGGAGGAGACCAGGAGCCGCCCGATCCCGGGGAAGCTGAACACGGTCTCGGTGATGACGGCACCGCCCAGCAGAGTGCCGAACTGCAGGCCGACGAGGGTGACCACCGGGATCATCGCGTTGCGGACCGCGTGGGCGAAGATCACCGTCGGCTCCTGCAGGCCCTTGGCCCGTGCCGTGGTCACGTATCCCTCGCCGATCACCTCGATGAGGCCGCTGCGCGTCATACGGGTGAGGATCGCGATGAGGGGCAGCGCGAGGGTGATGGTCGGCAGGATGAGGCTCTGCGGGGAGTCGAGTCCGGCGCTGGGCAGCCAGTTCAACTGCCGGGAGAAGACCAGCATGAGCACGACGCCGACCCAGAATCCGGGGAGCGACTGGGTGAGCAGCGAAAGGGTCGTCACCGCGCGATCGCTGAAGCGGTTCACGCGGAGCGCCGCGAGCAGACCCAGCGGGAAGCTCACGAGGAACGCGAGGGTGACGGCGAGGAACGCCAGCAGCACGGTGTTGGGCAGCACCTGGGCCACCAGGTCCATCGCCGGGACGAACTGCGTGTAGCTGCGCCCGAAGTTCCCGGTCAGGGCATCGCCGAGGTAGCCGAGGTACTGCAGGATCAGCGGCTGATCGAGCCCCATCTGGGCGCGGATCTCGGCGAGCTGCTCCGGTGTCGCGGTGTCGCCGGCGATGAGGATCGCGGGATCCGCCGGGACCAGGCGGACCACGACGAAGACCACCGTGACGGTGCCCCACAGCACGAAGACGGCGAGCAGGAGCCGCCTCACGACAAAGCCGAGCACTGTTGCACCTCCGGGTGGTCATCGTTGATCCCGCCGCGTCGTGAGGGTTTCTCGCCCTCACTACATTATCGTTCACTAACCTTTTCGCATCTTCCGGAGAATGTCAACCACCCTGCGTGATGCTTGCGATGAACAGGGATTTATAGAGAAACTCCCCTCCAAATCCCGCGAGAATCCTCTCTCCGCACCCTCATGAGGAAGACCCTTTGACAGTCAGAATCGGTAACGCTAATGTTATCGACACAGCGACCCGCCGATGGTGGCGAGGTCCGGAATCTCTCGACAAGGAGTCCCTGGTGACCATCACCGATCCCGCGACCGTCGCGGATGCCCTCCGCGATGCGATCCGCAGCAGCGATCTGAGACTGTCGAAGTACCGACCGCTTTCGCGCATCCTCACCTTCGACGACTTCAACCAGGGCGCGCACGGCTGGGTCGAGCTCGGCGGCAACTACAACGGCCGCGGCGACCTCGACTCGATGGACGAGCACTTCCGCGACTTCCGGCCGCCGCAGCTGTCCAACCAGAACTTCTTCGACGTCGGCACCCACGGGGGGATGACGGGCACCTACTCGCTCAAGCTCGCCACCCGGCAGGCGCCCGGGCACACCGCCACGGCGATCCGTCGCCTCACCATGAGCGGTCGCGGGCTCCTGCAGATCGAGGCCTACCTCGCCTGGAAGGTCGAGGCCAACCTCACCGGCGGCGACGAGGTGAACACCTACGGCGACATCACCTGGGACGCGAACTCGCATCCCTCCGAGGCGCAGTTCGGCGCCTTCACCGTCGCCACCGACCTCTGCCACGACGGCATCCGGTACCACAACGTGATGCGCTTCCAGAACACGGACGAGGAAGGCCGCATCGTCCAGAAGTGGATGTATCCGATCGTCGCCGAGCCGACCCCGCACGAGCGCTTCGAGGGCAAGCACGACTACGGCCGCTACACCGACTTCACCGCACCTCGGCCCGAGGACTGGCGCTTCCTCAGCGACAGCCGGCAGGAGGCCTGCTACAACGAGGTGCCGACGAAGGTCAACTGGCACTACCTGCGCTTCCTCATCGACACGACCACCCGATCGAATGTCGAGCTGCAGTTCAACAACGACGTGTACGACCTCCGCGACGTCCCCGTGCCGCCCTACGCGGAGAAGTACGAGTCGCTGGAGAGCCTGCTCAACTTCTACTTCTCGGTGCGCACGCTCGCACCGCACCGCAACTTCCTCTTCCTCGACTCCGTCGTCATCTCGGCAGATTGGTGAGTGACAGCATGCGTCAGTCTCAGAGCGCCGTCATGGAGCGGGGCGTGGACCTCGCCGGCGTCCACGAAACCGAGCCCTTCGAGGTGGCGTGGGCGGGAGAAGCCCGCTGGTGGGTGCAGTTCCTCCGCCCCGCAGCCGGGACCACCGTCGAGTTCCGGGTGCAGATCTCCCCGGACGGCATCACCTGGATTGACCACGAAGGGATCGCGCCGCTAGTATCCGAGGCGGTCGGGGTCCTTTCCATCCCGGTCGAGCGCTTCGGTCACTGGCTCAGACTGCGCTCCGAGCAGACAGCGGGCGCGAACGCCCCGATGCTGCGGATCTCCCTCGAGCTGAAGGAGTAGTCGGGGCTGCGACATGGCCAGGAAGACGGACGTACCCCGGCGGCGCACGCTGCAGGACGTCGCCGATGCCGTCGGGCTCTCGGTCAACACGATCTCGCGGGCGCTGAACGACATGCCCGGCGTCAGCGCCACGACCAGGGCACGGATCAAGGCAGAGGCGGACCGGATCGGGTATGTGCCCAACGTGCACGCCCGATCCCTCGTCCTCGGCTCCCGGAAGACGATCGGCGTCATCATCACGGACCTCGCGAACCCCTTCTTCAACGACCTGGTCAACCAGGTCGAGGAGCAGGCGATCGGCGCCGGGTACACCCTCCTGCTCCTGCTCTCCGACGAGGATCCCGAGCGGGAGCAGCTCGCCATCGAGGCGGCGATGCGCTCCGGGGTCGACGGCATCATCGGAGTCCCCGTGCAGGGACGCTCGAACCCGTGGCAGCAGGTCACCCGCGCCGGCATCCCGCTGGTCCTCGTCGCACGCGAGGCCGCCGGTCTCGACGTCGACTTCTACTCCAACGACAACGAGTTCGGCCGCAGGATCACGACCGAAGCCGTCATCGAGCGCGGGGCGAGAGACATCGTCCTGATGGAGGAGGACCTCCGCATCTCCACGGTCACCCACCGCCTGTCGGGATTCCGCCAGGCGCTGGAGAAGCACGGCATCGACTTCGACTCCAGCTGCGTCGCCCTGGTCCCGTCCCGCCGCACCGTACGCGGCGCGTCCCTCTGGCGCGGCGAGGACGCCTACCGGGTCGTGAGCGACCTTCTCGACACCGGCCGTCGTCCGGACGCCTTCATCGTCGGGAACGACTACTTCGCCCTCGGCCTGTACACCGCGCTGCGCGAACGCGGCATCCGCATCCCCGACGACACCCTCGTCGTCGGCTGGGGCGACTACCCCTTCGCACGCTTTCTCGACCCGCCGCTGACCACCCTGCGCCTGCCGTCGATGGAGGTCGCCCGGCGCGCGACGACACGTCTGCTCTCGCTCCTCGACGGCACCGCGACGCCAGGCACGGTGACCGAGCTCATCCAGCCGGAGCTCCAGCTCCGCGCATCCACGAACCGCTGAAGCCTAAGGACCCACCGTGCCGAACTACGCCGCCGTCATGCCGGAACTCGGACGCATCGAGATCCAGGACCTCGCCGAGCCCGTGCCCGGCCCTCGCCAGGCCGTCGTGCGGATGGAGGCGGTCGGGGTCTGCGGCTCCGACACCGCATACTTCACCGTGGGCTACATCGGCGACTACGTCGTCACCGGGCCGATCGTCCTCGGCCACGAGTGCGCCGGGCAGGTCATCGCAGTCGGCTCCGAGGTGACGACGGTCGCGGTCGGCGACCGCGTCGCGATCGAGCCCGGCACGCCCTGCCGCGACTGCCGCGACTGCATGGCCGGCCGCTACCATCTCTGCCCCGACCTGGTCTTCTTCGCCACTCCCCCCTACGACGGCTCGCTCGTCCAGCAGATGGCCATCGACGAGCGCCAGCTCTTCCCGATCCCGGACGGCATGTCCTACGAGGAGGGTGCGCTCTGCGAACCGCTGTCGGTGGGCATCTGGGCGTGCAACAGGGCCGGGCTGGAGCCGGGTGATCGCGTGCTCGTGACCGGGGCCGGTCCCGTCGGGCTGCTCGCCGCGCAGGTCGCCCGGGCCTTCGGCGCAGGTGTGGTGACCGTCTCCGACCTCGCCGACTTCCGGCTCGACATGGCTCGGAAGCTCGGATTCGAGGTCGAGCGCGCCGGCGAGGGCACCAGCCGCGACTTCGACGTCCTCCTGGAATGCTCCGGCGCGCCGTCCGCGCTCGCCGACGGGCTCTGGCGGCTGCGCACCAACGGCCGCGCGGCGATGGTCGGCATGCCCAAGCAGGACGTCACCCTGGCCCTGTCCCGACTCAACGTCAAGGAGCTGTCCATCGGACTGGTCAACCGCTACGCGCACACCTGGCCGATCGCCATCGACCTCATCTCCAGCGGGCGGGTGGACGTGGCCTCCCTCGTGACGCATCGCTTCGCGCTCGATGAGACCGCGGACGCCCTCCTGCTGGCAAAGCACGTCCCCGACTCGGTCAAAGCCGTCATCGCCCCGCAGCGGCTGAGCGGCTGAGCACCGCAGGACCGGAGCATTCGACGGCGAAGCTCTCGGGAAGGAAGACGAGGACATGGCAGAGCAGGAGTTCCGCGACGGCCACTACGCGGAGCCGGCACGACGGGTCCCCCTCCTCGCGGATGTGGACGTGCTGGTGGTAGGCGGCGGCCCCGCGGGGGTCGCGGCGGCGGTAGGCGCCGCCCGGACCGGCGCGAAGACCTTCCTCGTGGAGGAGAGCGGCGGTTTCGGCGGCATGTGGACGCAGGGCCTGGTCATCACCATGGCCGGCTTCAACTCCTGGCTCGCCCCGGACCGGGTCCGGGTGGTCGACGGCGTGGCGGGCGAATGGCTGCGCCGCACCGCGGCGATCGGCGGCGCCGCGGACCACGACGGCTGGGTGCTCAACTCCGACCCCGAGAAGATGAAGCTCACCGCGGACGCCATGCTGGAGGACGCCGGCGTCGACTTCCTGCTGCACGTGCTGGCGACCTCCCCGATCGTCGTGGACGGCGCCGTCGCCGGCTGCCTCGTGGAGACGCGCGAGGGCCGGAGGGCGATCCGGGCGACGGTGACCGTCGACGGCACGGGCAACGGCGACATCATCGCCCGTGCCGGTGCCGACTGGCTCAAGGGAGACACCCTGCAGCCGATGACGATGCCCCTGTACATCTCGAACGTCCGCACCGATCCCGCGATCGACCACCTCGCCCCCGCCCATGTCCGGGTGGGCCCCGCCCCGGGCTATCTCGACCCGGCGGGTCTGGCCGATTCCCAGGCCGCACGCCGCGATGTTCCGATCGACATCGCGGCGATGCGCGCCGCGAGGGCCCGGGGCGAGCTCCCCGTCTTCGGCGGGCCCTGGTTCGGCGGGCTGGACAAGGACGTGGTCTGGGTCAACACCGTGCGGATCGTCGGGGACGCCACCGACAACCGGGACCTGACACGGGCCGAGGTGGAGGGCCGCCGGGACGCGCACACCCTCTTCGCCTACCTCCGCGACCATGTCGAGGGGTTCGAGAACGGCAGGCTGGAGCGGACGAGCCCGACGATCGGCATCCGCGAGACCCGGCGACTCGTCGGCATGACGACCCTGACCGGCGACGAGATCCGCGCCGGATCGCCGGTGGAGGACTCGATCGCGCTCGGCGCCTGGCCGATCGACGTCCACCCGACCGACGGGGAGGTCGGCGCCCACACGATGTTCGTGCCCGCGCCCTACGGTATCCCCTACCGTGCCCTGGTCCCCGCCACGACCGACGGCCTGCTCGCCGCCGGGCGCTGCATCTCGGTGGACCGGGACGCGCTCGGCACCGTGCGCGTGGGCGCCACCTGCGCGGCGACCGGCCATGCGGCAGGGACCGCGGCGGCGCTCAGCGCGCGCGACGGCGTGCGTCCGCGCGACCTCGACCCCGCCGTCCTGCAGGCGATGCTGCGGGCCCAGGGCGCCCTCGTCTCGACCGACGATCTCGGCTAGGCCCGCCGGTGCGCGCCCGCCCGCCCCGTGCCGCCCGTGCCGCCGAGCATCACGATCATCATCCCTCCCCGGGAAGGGTGATCGGCCTGGTCGCATCCACGCTCACACCGAAGCGCACGCCCTCCGCACGATGCACCCGCCCCGTGGACACGAACCACAGCAGGCCCAGGGCGGCTGCGACGAACGCGACCGCCGCGACGAGCAGCACCGCCCCCTGGGCGCCCCACGCGTCCGCGGCGATGCCGATGATCGGCGCTCCGAAGGGCGCTCCGCCCACCATGCTCGCGTTATGGAGCACCAGCACCCGTCCGCGGACGAGCGCATCGGTGTGCGTCTGCACGTAGATGTTCGCGGTCGCCATGAGCGTCACGATCGCGTACCCGCATCCGACCGCCACGGCGCCGTACGCCCAGAAGGACGGCATGAGGCCGGACACCGCCGTCACCGCGGCGACGAGGAAGGCGTAGGCGACGATGTCGCGCATCCGCGCGACCCGCACCCGGGCCATGAGCACGGCGCCGGTCAGCGACCCGACCGCGTAGCAGGAGGCGAGCAGCCCGAAGGCCCAGGACGGCTGGTGGAACCCCACGGCGACGGCCGCGCCGTAGATCGGGAACTGCGCGGCGAACGCGCTGGTGAGGAAGGCGATGACGAGGAGCAGAAGGAGATCCGGACGGCGACGGACATAGCGCAGCGCCACGCGGAAGCGACCGCTCGCTTCGTCCTTCGACCGCACCTCCAGTTCGGAGCGCCGCAGCAGGAGCAGCATCACCAGCTGCACGAGGAAGGCGGCGGCGTTGAAGATGAAGAGCCAGCCGGATCCGATCAGCGCGATGAGCGCACCCGCGGCGGCCGGCCCGGCGAGCCGCGCGACGTTGAACTGCACCGACCCGAGGGAGACGGCGTTGGCCAGCGCGTCCCCCTCCACGAGGTCGCCGAAGAAGGCATGCCGGACCGGCTGATCGAAGGCCACGACGACACCCCAGATCAGCGCGAAGCCGAACATCATCGGAAGGGTGAGAGCACCCAGGACGAGGAGGATCCCGGTGGTCGTGGCCAGGGCCGACAGCACCAGGTTGGTCACCAGGAGGATGGTGCGCCGGTCGAAGCGATCGACCAGCCGCGCGACGATCGGGATGAGGAGGAGTGCCGGGAGGAACTGGAGGGCGGCGGTGACCCCCATCGCGCTGGCGTTGCCGTCGGTGAGCTCCGTGAGCACGACCCACACCATGGCGGTCGCCTGCATCCAGGCGCCGAAGCTGCCGACCAGGCTGCCGAAGAAGTAGAGCTTGAAGTTGCGGACCTTCAGCGCCCGGAACATGCCGCCCTCGTCATCCCCGCCACCGGGTGCGGGCGCATCGGCGTTCATCCTCGCAGCATCCCGGCGATGAGCTCCGTCGCCCGCACGAGCACGGCGCGATCGGCGGCCGACAGGGCGGTGAACTCGGCCCGCATGGCCGCATTGCGTCTCCGGCGCGTCTCCTCCACGAGGGCCCGGCCGCTCTCCGTCACCTCGATGAGCACCCGCCGGCCGTCCTCGGGGTCGGACGATCGTCGGACGTGCCCTTCGGTCTCCAGGTGGTTGACCGTCCGGTTGATCGCCTGCGGGGTGACGTTCTCGATCTCGGCCAGGCGCCCGGGGGTCTCGGGACCGCCGTCGTGGAGCTGCGAGACGATATCGAGCTGGATGTCGCTGACGGCCGCAGGGGCGTTGTCCTGACGTATCCGGCGGGCGAGGCGCAGGACCTCGAGCCGGAACCGGCCGGCCGCGCTCTCGGTGCTCATATTCCATCAACCTAGTTCATAAACCAAGTTGATGGAATGCTCCGCGTCAGAGCCGAGGCCTCCTGAGCAGCGCGCCCTCGCCGCGCACCGTCGCCGCGGCGATCTCCAGCGCCCGGGCCAGCAGCGGCTCGGGATCCGCGGGGACCTGCCCGCCGGTTCCGACGAGCCAGGCGATCGCGGAGGCGAGCATCGAGTCCCCCGCCCCCATCGTGTCGATGACGGCCCCCGGCAGGGAGGCGACCGGGAGCCGCACCTCGCCGTCCGGCGTCCGGAGGAAGGCCCCGCCGGAACCGAGGGTGCCGAGCACCATCCGGACGCCCGATTCCAGGAGCTCGCCGGCGAGACGATCGAGGCCGCCGCCGAGCAGCTCGGCGTCGTCCTCGCCGACCTTGACGAGCAGGGCGCCTTCGGACGCCCTCCGGAAGTTCACGGCGAACCGGCCCATGTCGCCCACCATCGCCGGACGGGGGTTCGGGTCCAGGACCAGTCGCGCCGGGTCCACTGCGCTGCGCAGCTGCGCCGCCTGCTCGTCGTCGTCGAGGGCGTAGCAGCTCACCCCCACGATGGCGGCATCGCGGGTCGCCGCATACGCCGCGTCGTCCCATGTCACGCGCTTCACGAGCGAGGCGGGATTGAAGGTGTAGCTCGGCTCGCCGCCGCTGCGCGAGGAGACGGCCCGCATCGTTCCCCGCTCCGAGGGGCTCGCGAGCAGCTCGACGCCGAACTCGGCGAGATAGGCGCGGATCCTCTCCCCGTCGGGGTCCTCCCCGATCGGCGAGAGGAGACGAGCGGGAACCCCGAGCACGGCGAGGCCGACGGCCACGTTGAGCGCCGCACCGCCGACCGCCTCGACGATGCGGTCGTCCCAGCGCAGCTCGTCGATCAGCGCGTCGCCGATCAGGACGGCGCCCGGCATCGAAGTCGTACCCGGCATCCGCTCTCCTTCTCCGCAGATCGTGGCGCTCACTCCCCTTCCGGAATCGTAGAGCACCCCGCGACATCCCGGGAGCGGGGATCCTCACGGACTCCGCCACGATCGTCCGCGCACCGCCACCGGGAGGACGACGAAGGCCCCCGGGGGGGACCGGGGGCCTTCGTGAGAGAGCTGCTTACAGCGCCGCGATGATCTCGCGCATGAGCGCGGCGGTCTCGCTGGGGGTCTTGCCCACCTTGACGCCGGCGGCCTCGAGGGCCTCCTTCTTCGCCTGGGCGGTGCCGGCAGAGCCGGACACGATGGCCCCTGCGTGGCCCATGGTCTTGCCCTCGGGGGCGGTGAAGCCCGCGACGTAGCCGACGACGGGCTTGGTGACGTTGGCCTTGATGAACTCGGCCGCGCGCTCCTCGGCGTCGCCGCCGATCTCGCCGATCA
>JBEBWQ010000011.1:0-22664 GCA_040392075.1 Microbacterium sp. | reverse complement strand
AGCGCAGCCCCTGGACCTGGCCGCTGATCGCGCTGATCGCGCTGCTGGTGATCGTGCTGGGCGTGACCGTCTTCGCGATGATGAACGGGGGTGGGACCCCCGAGCCGGGTCCCACCTCGGACACCCCCACGGTGCGGCCGACCTCGACGACGCCCTCGCCCTCGGAGTCGCTCATCCCCGTCAACGCCGGCGACTACGTGGGCAAGACCTGCGAGGAGGCGACGACCGTCGCCACCGCCGCGCAACTGCAGGTCACCTGCACCACCGGGAACACCCCGGCACCGACCGCCGACCAGGAAGGCCGGGTGCAGAGCGTCAACCCCACCGGCTCGGTGGCGAAGGGCACGGTCCTCACGCTGACCCTGTTCGCCCCGCAGACCGAGCTCGGGAGCCCGACCACGGCGCCGACGCTGAGCGGCGAGGCCATCGCCGACAGCACCGTGACGCTGAACTGGACCAACTTCACCTGCCCGAGCGGCACGGGCGCGCTCAGCGGCTACACCGTGACGCTCACCGGCGCGGCCTTCGCCTCCACCGGGTCCGCGGAGGCGAACTTCGGCGCCGACGCTCCCCGCTCCGCGCCGATCGTCATCGCGGATGCACCGGGCAGCACCGTCACCGCGTCGTACATCGCGATGTGCGGCACCGGCGACGCGATGCGCAGGACCGGGCCGTCCCCGCAGATGGAGGTCGGCATCAAGCCGGCGCCGAGCCCGGACCCCACCCCCTCCCCTGAGCCCACCGACGCCGACGCCGACGACTGACGGGCCTCCGGCCCGCATCGCTCCCCTGTCTCCCTGTCGAAAGGAACATCCGTGTCCACGCCGCGCATCCTGGCGGGTCGCTACCGAGTCGGCGACCTCATCGGACACGGCGGCATGGCGACGGTGCGCCGCGGCTGGGACGAGAAGCTGGAGCGGGACGTCGCGATCAAGATCCTCGATCCCGCACTCGCGCGGGACACCGCCTTCCGCACCCGCTTCCGCCTGGAGGCGCAGGCCGCCTCGCGGATGTCGCACCCCTCCATCGTGCGGGTGTACGACGCCGGGGAGGACACCTCGGGTGACGCGCCCGTGCCCTTCATCGTGATGGAGCTCGTCCGCGGCACGCTGCTGAAGGACGTCATCGAGCAGCGCGGCACGATCCCGGTGGAGGATGCGGTCCGCTACACCGACGGCATCCTGGAGGCGCTGGACTACTCGCACCGCGCCGGCGTCGTGCACCGCGACATCAAGCCGGGCAACATCATGATCACCGCCGCGGGCGGGGTGAAGGTGATGGACTTCGGGATCGCCCGCGCCGTCTCCGACTCCTCCGCGACGGTGGCGCAGACCACGCAGATCCTGGGCACCGCCGCGTACTTCTCCCCGGAGCAGGCCAAGGGCGAGCCCGTGGACGCCCGCGCCGACCTGTACTCCACCGGCGTGGTCCTCTACGAGATGCTCACCGGCCGGCAGCCGTTCCGCGGCGAGACCCCGGTCGCGGTCGCCTACCAGCACGTGAGCGAGGCGCCCGAACCGCCCACGGCCGTGAACCCCCAGGTGCCCGGTGCGCTGGATCCGGTCGTGCTGCGCGCGCTGGCGAAGGACCCGTACCAGCGCTTCCCCGACGCGGAGGCGTTCCGCGAGACGCTCGACAGCGCCGTGCACGGACCCACGCCCAGCAAGCGGCAGCTGAACGCGCTGACCAGCGAGCTGTACGGCCCCTCTCCCCGCCAGGCGCAGGAGACCGCACGGTCGCTGCGCCAGCTCTCCACCGACACCACGATGACGCGCACGCAGTCCGGGCCCCCGGTCGCGTGGATCTGGGCGGGAGTCGCGCTCATCGTCGTCCTGCTGGCGAGCGTGCTGTTCTGGGTGCTGTCCATGCGCGACAGCGGCGACGGCATCGTCTCCCCCACCGCGCGCACCGTGCCTCTGCTGACGGACATGTCCTACGAGCGGGCCGAGACCGAGCTGCAGGGTCTCGACCTCATCGCCGTGCGCATCCAGAAGCCCGACGCGGATGTCGCGGAGGGGAACGTGATCGGCACCGATCCGGAGGCCGGCACGATCGTCCCCCCGCAGACCACCATCACCGTCTACGTCTCCTCCGGTGCCGAGACGGTGGCGGTGCCCACCCTCGTGGGCCTGTCCCTGCAGGCCGCCACCGATGCCCTGGCCGCCGTGGGCCTGGAGGTGGGCACGGTGATGCACCGCAACGACCCGGGGCTCGTGGCCGGGACGGTGCTCGAGACGAACCCGGCGGTCGAGGAGAAGGCGCTCCCCGGCAGCAGGGTGAACCTCGTGGTCGCGAGCGGCCGGGTGACCCTCCTCGATCTCACCGGCTGGTCGGTCGACGCGGCCAAGGCCGAGGCGGAACGTCTGGGCCTGCAGCCCAATCCTGTCGCCGACCCGAACTGCCCCGGCAGCACACCGCCCACCGTCACCTCGATGTCGCTCCCTCCGGGCGACGTGGACGTGCGCTCCCCGCTCGACCTGTTCTACTGCGCGGCGCCCTGAGCCGCTCCCCGAGAGGCGGCCTCAGCGCAGCGCCGACAACCCCTCGGCACGGGCGACCGCCCCGGCGTCTCCGCACTGCGACAGCCAGTTCGCGAGCAGCCGGTACCCGCCCTCGGTGAGCACGCTCTCGGGGTGGAACTGCACCCCCTGCACCGGGAGGCTGCGATGGGCGACGCCCATGACCGTGCCGCTCTCGGACCGTGCGGTGACGACCAGGCCGTCGGGCAGGTCGGTCAGCGCCAGCGAGTGGTACCGGCCGGCCGCGAAGGGCGACGGCAGGCCCGCGTACAGCGCGGAGCCGTCGTGCACGACGCGGGAGACCATGCCGTGCATGAGCTCCGGCGCCTCCCCCACCCGCCCGCCGAAGGCCTCGCCGATCGCCTGATGCCCCAGGCACACGCCCAGCAGGGGCACACGGTGCGCGGCCGCCCAGCGGACCGCTGGCACCGAGATCCCGGCACCCGCCGGCGTCCCCGGCCCCGGGGAGATGAGCACCGCGTCGAACCCGTCGCACGTCGCGGTGAGGGCGTCCACGCCGGCCGCATCCGCGGCGATCGCCTCCACTCGCGCGCCCAGTTCGCGCAGGTAGCCGATCAGCGTGTGCACGAAGCTGTCGTGATTGTCGATCACCCGCACCCGGACGGGACCGGACCGCGGCAGCGACCGCACGGATGCGTCGCCCGGCCGGGATCCGCTCACTCCAGGCCGATCTCGTCCGGCGGCAGGATGTAGGGCTCGATGATCGGGCTCAGCCAGGGGAACACCACTGCGAACAGCAGCGCCACCACGGCGGCGACCAGCACGAGCACGATGAGCAGGCGCACCCACCAGGGGCCTGGCAGCACCCGCCAGAACGCGGCGTACATCAGGCGCCTCCTTCGGTGAGGGAGGCGGGCGGGCCGGCCTCGCGGGGCTGGAAGCCCTCGAACACGCCGTAGGCGATGATGCGCTCGTCGATCATGTAGAGCGGCGAGCAGGCGGTGAGCGTGATGTAGCTCCCGTTCGCGGGGACCCCCGGCATCTGCGGGATGTCGGCGAGCACCTCCACCCGGCTGGGGGGGACGTACTCCAGCGAGCGGAAGCGGTACGTGTACCAGCCCTCGGCGGTCTCGACCACGATCGCGTCGTTCAGACGGAGCGTGTCGATGTAGCGGAAGGCCGCGGTGGAGCGCAGGCTCGTGCGGTGCCCCGCGACCGAGAAGTTGCCGATCTCGCCCGGTATCCGGGAGGTCTCGTACAGGCCGATGCGCCCGAGGTCGAGCGTCTCGGGCCGGGTGGTGCCGCCGGCGATGTTCACGGAGTAGTCGGCGCCGAACCGCGGGATCAGCATGTTGGCGAACACCTCGGTGCCCACCGGCCGGGCCGGGACCGGGATCTCACCGGCCGGCGCATCCGCGGGGGGAGGCGTGGCCCACGGACCGGTGCCCTGCAGCATGTCGGCGTCCCACTGCGCCGACAGGGTGGCGCCCTCGGCGTTGCTCTCGGCGAGGCGCTGCTCGGGGCTGATCCACATCTGCCAGCCGGCGAAGAGCAGGGTCACCACGCCGGCGGTCAGGAGCAGCTCGCCGAGCACCCCGGTGACGGTGGCCCGCCGCCGGGGCTTCGCGGGTCGCCGGCGCCCGGCCTCGGCGGCCGCACGGGAGGAGTCCGGGAGGGCGTTCGCGGTGACGCCGAGCGCGGCGAACGGGTCGCCGTCCGTGCTCGCGCCGCCCTCCGCCGATGCGCCGTCCGCCGGTGCGCCCGGGGCACGCTCGCGCCGGGAACGACGCGTCTCAGGGGCGGCAGAGGTCACGCGGCGATCCTAGTCGGCTCGGTTGAGGGGACGCTGGACGGGTAGACTGGGGAAATGGCACGAGACCGCAAACCCGAAGAAGCCGTCGAGCGCACGGAGGGCGACGCCGCCCCCAACGCCGTCTGGTTCAAGCCGGTGATGATCGGCTTCATGCTGCTGGGCCTGGCGTGGATCCTGGTCTTCTACATCAGCGGGATGCAGTACCCGATCCCCGGCATCCAGTCCTGGAACCTGCTGATCGGCCTCGGCATCGCCCTCATCGGCTTCCTGATGACCACGCGCTGGCGCTGACGCCGCGCACCGACTCCCGGAGAGCCCTCGCCGTGTGCGGGGGCTCTCCCTTTTCCTCCCGTGATCCTGCGTGGAGGCGGTCCTGTTCCCCTCCGACATTCCGCGCGGCCGCGCCTTCGCCGGGGTCCGAGGACCGGCAGCCTCGACCCGGGCATGCGGCTCCTGCGTCTCCGCGCGGAACGACGACGGGGCACGGCGCTTCGTCGTCAGTTATCCACAGGTTCATCCACAGCTGGGGAGAATTACACCGGTGTGATTCTCACGCCATGATGACGATCGGCGGGACCACGGCCACGACGATGACGAGGGCGACCACGAGCGCCGCGAGCAGCAGGATCTGAGCCGTCCGCTGGGACGGCTTGCGCGTGCGGAGCAGGATCACGCCCACCAGCGCGCCGACCACGGCGCCGCCGATGTGGGCCTGCCAGGCGATGTGGAAGCCGGGGATGAAGCCGATCACGAGGTTCAGGCCCAGGATCACCAGGATCCCGGTGATGTCGGCCCCGAGGTGCCGGCCGATCACCAGCAGCGCGCCGAACAGCGCGAACACCGCGCCCGAGGCGCCCACCACGGCCGTCATCGGAGCGAGGCAGGCCACTGCCACCTGCCCGCCGAATCCGCCGATCAGGTAGAGGGCCAGGAAGCGCCAGCGTCCGAGCATCGGCTCCAGCGAGCGGCCGATCAGCCACAGCGAGAGCATGTTCAGCGCGAGGTGCCAGATCCCGCTGTGCACGAACATCGCGGTGACCAGGCGCCACGGCTCGAAGAGCCCTCCGTTGAGGTTCGGATAGAGGTAGGGCGCGGCGAAGAGGAACCAGCCGGTGATGTCGAGCCCGGGGATCAGCTGCAGCAGTCCCACGAACGCGGTCACCGCGACGAGAGCCAGGGTGACCACCGGCCGCCGCCCGGCGGCGAAGGAGAACTGGCGCCGGCCCCAGCTGCCGGCCTTGCGCTGCGCCGGCGTCTGGGCCTTGCGCTGCGCCTTCAGGCAGTCCGGGCAGATGACCCCGACGGGAGCCTGCGTCTGGCACTCCGGGCAGATCGTGCGCAGGCAGCGCTGGCAGAGCACGAAGCTCTGCCGATCCGGGTGCCGGTAGCAGTAGTTGTCGCGATTGCGCGCGAACTCCGCCGAGGTCATCCGCTGCCGCCCGTCAGGCGGGGACGACGTCGATCGACTGCAGGACCACCGGCTCGAGCGGGCGGTCACCGGCGCCGGTCGCCACCGCGGCGATGGCGTCGACCACGGCACGCGAGGCGTCGTCGGCGACCTCGCCGAAGATCGAGTGCTTGCCCTGCAGCCAGGGGGTGGGGTCGGTGGTGATGAAGAACTGCGAGCCGTTGGTGCCCTCGGCCTTGCCGGTGATGGCGTTGCGGCGCAGGCCCGCGTTCGCCATGGCGAGCACGTAGGGCCCGGCGAAGGTGAGCTCGGGGTGGATCTCGTCGTCGAAGGTGTAGCCGGGACCGCCGACGCCCTGGCCGAGCGGGTCGCCGCCCTGGATCATGAAGCCGGGGATGATCCGGTGGAAGATCACGTCCTGGTAGAGGGGACCCTCGCCCGCCTGACCGGTCGCCGGGTCGGTCCACTCGCCGGTGCCGTCGGCCAGGCCGACGAAGTTGGCGACGGTGCGCGGAGCGTGGTCGCCGAAGAGGTTGACGACGATGTCGCCGTGGTTGGTGTGCAGGGTCGCGATGTGCGAAGGATGAGGCATGCCTCCATTCTCGCAGAGCCGGACGGGTCGGGCCCGCGCTGGATGGGAGTTCGCCCACAACGCCCCGCCCCCTGGGCCGCGGCGCGCGCCGTCTGGCAAGATGGATATCTCAACCGCATGGGATTAGGAGAGCACCGTGAGCCTCAGCCGCAAGCGCAAGAAGGAACTCCGTCGTCTCCAGGAGGACGCCAACCGGCTGTGGGTCTCGCAGCAGGAGCTCGTCGGCCATGCCGGCGCGATCGCCCGCGAGGCCGGTCGTCAGCTGGGCAGCCTGAACCGCGAGCAGGTCCTCCCCGTCGTGCAGGACACCTACGCGCGCCATGTGCAGCCGAGGATCGACCGCGGCGTGCGGTTCTCGCGGCACATCGTTGACGACAAGGTCGTCCCCGCCGTCGGCGGCGCGATCGGATCGGCCCTCGCGACCTGGGATGTGGCCAACGCGAAGCGCCACGGCCTGCCGGTGCGCAGGAACGCTCCGGAGCCCAAGAAGGGCCCGGGCCTCGGCGCGATCGTGGCGATCGTGCTGGGCGCGGCGGCCGCCGTCGGCGTGCTCTTCGCCGCCTGGCAGGCGCTGCGCTCCGACGACGAGCTCTGGGTCGCCGACGACCCGCTGACCGCCCCCGAGGCGTGAGCGCGGACGACGGGATCGCTCCGTCGGCACCGTCCGCACGGGTGCGCGAGGCCGCGGCCGAGCGCGGTCTCGCGATCGAGTTCCGCCTGCGGCCGCCTGCGAACTCGCTGTACGAGGCTGCAGCGGGCCTCGGCATCGCCCCCTCGAGCATCGTCAAGACGCTCGTCGTGCAGCGCTCCGACGGATCGATGCTGTTCGCCCTCGTCCCCGGCGGACGTCTCATCTCCTGGCCGAAGCTGCGCGCCGTCGTCGGCGCCAACCGGCTGAAGATGGCCGCCCCCTCGGACGCCCTCGAGAAGACCGGATACGAGCGCGGCACCATCGTGCCGATCGGCAGCACCACCGCCTGGCCGATCGTCGCCGACGAGCGGATCGTCGGGCAGCGGATCGCGATGGGCGCGGGCGGCCACCACCATCAGCTCTTCCTGGAGGCGGACGACCTCATCTCCGCGTACGGGGCGACCGTCGCCGACATCACCGAGCCGGAGCCGGCTCCCGGCGCCTGACGGCCGTCCGCGGGATCAGCGCGCCGCGGGCAGGATGCCGGCCATGCGCAGCGCGATGTCGACGAGCTTGACCCGCTGGAGCCCGCCCACCGCCGGGAGGGAGAACCACTCGGCGCGGTCGGTCGAGCCGTTCTCCTCGAACCGGAGGGAGCCGCCGGTGACCGTCGCACGGTAGACGACGCGCAGCGTGTGGAGCGGGGACTCGGCGGGCTTCGTCCGGTGGCTCACCGGGATCACCCGCGAGTGGATGCCCAGGAGCTCGGTCACCGCGACCGTGTAGCCGGTCTCCTCCTCCACCTCGCGGCGCACCGCGTCCTCCGGATCCTCGCCGGCCTCGAGCCCGCCGCCGGGCATGGTCCAGGCCGTGCGGCGGCCCTCGATCCACCGCGCGAGCAGCACCCGCTCCTGCTCGTCGGTGACCACGGCATAGGCCGCCACCCGCATGTCCATCCCTCCACACTAACGGGGAGGCGCAGCGAGGAGCCGAGCCGCCCCTGCGCCGCGCCTGTCCCGGCGGAACCCGGTTCGGTCGGCGGCTCTGCGCCGGGGACGCCGGCGGTTCGGCGTCGTGCCGGTCGACGCGACAGGAGCGGACCTGCCGTCCCTCATCCCTCCGTCGCCGGCCGGATCTCGGCGTACGACTCGATCAGCTCCTGCACGCGCTGCACGGCCGCGGCGTCGAGCCCCGCATCACCGGCCACCTCCTGCCACCCGTGCACGATCACATCGCCGTAGTTGTGCCCGTGCCGGGCGGGGACCGCCTCGCCCATCAGCATGTCCACCACCACCTGCACCGCCGTCACACCCGGGATCCACACCATCGCCGGGCTCACGTCGTCGGCGCGCTGCCCCGGCTGCAGCCATTCCGGCGCGCGCCAGATCAGCGCAGGATCGAGCCAGGTGACCGGATCGGTGGCGTGCTGCAGGTAGAGCACGCGGGGCTCCTCCCACACCGCCGTCAGGCCGGCGTCATCGCCCGGCGACGAGATCCAGCGCACCTCCCGCCCGCCGTCGAGCACTGGCTGCCAGACGGGGCTGCCCGCGTCCCGTGCTGCCGTGAGCGCGCGCCAGAGGGCCGATCCGGCCGGGCTCCCCACGAAGAGCGCGCCGTCCGTGCGGGCACGGACATCGGCGAGGTCGGCGAAGACCGCCTGGCTGCCGTGGGCGCCGAGGCTCAGGCCGTACGAGATCAGGAGCGGCCGCTCCCCCTCGGGCAGCCTGCTCCACCGGGCGTGCACGGCCTCGAAGAGCTCTGTCGCCGCGGCCACGGGGGCGTCGGGATCGAAGACGAAGGACACCCAGCTGGGCGTGTACGCGTACTGCAGCGCCGCGATCGCGGTGCGCCCGGCGTGCAGGTACTCCACCGCGTCCACCGTCTGCGGCTCCAGCCAGCCGGAGCCGGTGGTGGTGGCGATCACCAGCACCTCCCGCTCGAAAGCCCCCGTCCGCTCCAGCTCGGCGACCACCAGGGCGGCGCGCTCGGCCGTCGTCACCGCCGAGTCCAGGCCGGCGTAGACCCGGATCGGCTCCGCCGCAGGCTGCCCGATCACGGCGGCGATCCCGGCCGCGTCCGGTCCGCCGGCGACGAAGTGGGCACCGTGGCGGCCCAGGTCCTCCCACTCGACGAGCGATCCCGGCCCGCCGGAGACGAGGGGGGACCGGGGCGGGTCGACCGTCACCGCCGATGTCGCATTCCGGTCGCGGTATACGGAGTCGACCGCCCCGACCACGACCGTTCCCAGCCCGCCGATCCCGGCGATCAGCACGGTCGCGGTCCCCAGCGCGGCCACCGGCCGTCCCACTCGGTCGCGCAGCGCCTGGAAAAGCCGCCGTGTTCCCCTGCCGATCGCGAGCAGCAGGAGGGCGATCGGAAGGAAGCCGGCCAGGAACAGGAGCGGACTCGCCGCCTCCAGCGGCGGCATCTCCACCCGGCGACGCACCTCGTTCTGCGCCACTACGGCGAGAACGCTGAGCACTCCCACCGCGATCAGCCAGACGAGACCGTATGCCGTCCACAGCATGCGCTGCACGCGAAGCGCAGGACGGACGGTGACGATCCGGCGGACGGCGAGCCACACGGCCGTTCCCAGCAGGTATCCGAGCCCGAAGGCCACCGCAGCGACCGCTCCCTGCAGCAGCGGGGGCCGGGGCACGAGGGAAGGGGTCACCGACAGGGCGGCCAGGAGGAGTCCCAGGACGGCACCGCCCGGGTCCAGATGCCACCATCGCGGGCGGACGACCGACCCGGCACCCCCTGCCTCCGTGCTCTCGCTCATGCGCCTCTCCCCCTCGTGGTCATCCGTTCCCTCCGCCTCGTGTCGTTCTCATCCGTGTCCCCGCCCCTCCATCGTGACCATGCCGAGATCGCCGCGCCCCTCGGTCACCCGTGGATCAGGACCTTCAGCAGGATCAGGACGCCGCCGAACGCGGCGGTGAGCACCGCACCGCCGACCCGGGCCCAGACCGCGCGGGTGCGCAGCGCGGTGACGAGCCAGCCGAGTCCGGCCAGCAGGACGACGTCGATCAGCAACGCCGCCCAGATCGCGTCGCTGTGCCCCAGCAGGCCCCACACCCCCAGGAAGAGGGCGAGGAGCGGAAGGACCGCGACGACCAGCATCCCGGCCGAGTGCAGCATCGCCGCCCGGAGCGCCGCGCCCACCGACGGGCGCGCGTCCTCCGCGCCATCGCCGGCGAGCGCGGCGACGGTCGCCGCGTACACGTGCGCGGCGTAGAACACCAGCACCGTCGCCAGCACGGTCAGCACCGCGTCGATCGATCGGGCGGTGAGATTGCGACTGACCACGACCATGCCGGCCACGAGGATGAGCCCGTAGACCGACCCCTCCGTGACCAGCATGCGGCGCAGCCACGACGGCGAACCCCTCTCCCTCATTCCTTCAGCGTGCCACGTGCACCGGGCATCCGTCGGCATCGACGCAGGAGCCTCCCGGATGTCGACGTGCATCGGGCGGGCGCCGATCCACGCCCTCCTCACCGCGTCACGGCTCCGGAACCGCCCAGGGCACGACTCCGTCCGAGCGGACGATGCGGGACCCCGCCCGCGCCCTCCCGGTCTCGCCGCGGAGGGGCCGCGTCATTCCGGGGGCGACGCACGGGAGGGCGGGGCGCCGTGCCCCGCCCTCCCGGCTCGCTCAGTCCGCTCAGTGCTCGATGGCCTCCTTGGCCGTCTCCTCTTCGAAGATCAGCAGCTGCGGGCGGGCGTCCGCCGAGACCACGACGTCGATGACGGTCGGCCGGCCGCTCGCCGCCGCGGCGCGCAGTGCGGCCGGCAGGTCGTCCATCGCCTCGATGCGCACCCCCTCGCAGCCGAGCACCTCGGCGAGCCGGGAGTAGTCGACGGGGAGGAACCCGGTCTCGAAGGTCTCGCCGTACTTCTTGACCTCGTAGTGGCGCTGGTACCCCAGGATGCCGTTGTTGAGGACGACCACGACGACGGGGATCCCGTAGCGGGCCGCGGTCTCCAGCTCCATCGCCACGTAGGAGAAGCCGCCGTCGCCGGTGATGCAGTAGACGGTGCTCTCCGGCGAGCCGAGCTTCGCCCCGAGCGCCGCGGGCAGACCCCAGCCGATGCCCGCGAAACCGCGCGGCGAGACGAACCGGCGCCCCGCCTTGCGCAGGCGGATGAGGTCCATCGCGTACGCGGAGCTGTAGCTGGCGTCGGTGACGACGACGTCGTCCTCGCCGAGGACGTCGTCCACGGCCAGGACCACGGCGGCGGGATCGATCCGCGGGCCGTCGTGGTCCACCCGCGGCGTCCAGGCCGCGACCCGCGCTGCCAGCGCGGTCGCCGCGGTCTCCCGCTCAGCACGTGCCTCCGCGGATTCGACGTCGGCGAGCGCCTCGCGCAGCTGGGTCAGGACCAGGGCGGCGTCGCCGACGACGCCGTAGGAGTCGTAGGTGCGGCCGATCTCCGCGGGGTCGACGTCCACGTGGACGGACGGCGTGCCCTGCGAGGGGATGGTCCAGTCGGCGGTGGCGATGGAGTCGGTCTTCGTGCCGACGAACACGATCAGATCGGCGCTCAGCGCCAGGTCGTTGGCGATCTTGCCGCGCGCCGCGGAACCGGCGGTGTAGGAGCCGACGACACCGGCGCTGAGCGGATGCGTCTCGGCGATCGCGCCCTTGCCCAGCGGCGTGGTGGCCACCGGGACCGCCGCGGCCTCGGCGAAGGCCTCCAGCGCCTCGTAGGCGCGGGAGAGATGGACGCCGCCGCCGGCGATCAGCAGCGGACGGCGGCTCCGGGCGATCATCGCGGCCGCCTCCGCCACCCGCTCGGGGTCTCCTCCGACGCGGTGCTTCGGATAGCTCGCCGGCGCCAGGGAGGCGCGCGGCGCGATCGCCCCGGTGTCACGCAGGGAGTTCTCGGTGAGGCTCAGCAGCGTCGGGGCCGGACGGCCGGACACGGCCTGGTCGAAGGCGCGCGCCGCGGCCTCGGCGACCCGGGCCGGCTGGTCCAGCCGCAGCGCCCACTTGGTCACCTGCTCCGCGATGGCGACATGGTCGAGCCCCTGGATCGCGTTGCGGTCGATGCCGGCCGTGGCGATGTCGTTGACCAGCGCGACCACGGGGGTCGAGCTGTTGTGGGCCTCGCCCAGCCCCGTGAGGATGTTGGTCACGCCGGGGCCGCGGATCGCGCTGCACACGCCGGGACGTCCGCTCACCCGGGCGAAGGCGTCCGCCATGATCGCGCCGTTGCGCTCGTCGTGCACCGTCAGCATGCGGACCCGCTCCGGGTCGAGCGCGGCGTAGAGCGGCTCGGGGGTGTCCATTCCGAAGATGTGCGTCACGCCGAGCCGATAGAGCGTCTCGGCCAGGGCCTCGGCTCCGGTGAGCGACACGGGGGGATCCTGCGACATATGAGTGACCATCTCTTTCTCGTCCGTCTTTCTCGTCCAGGGGGGCGAGCAGCCGGCAATCACGCCGAACCATCCGCTGCGACATCACCATAACGCGAATGACTAATGATGACAACGGTAAATATGCCGATAACTCATGACCGTAACTGCGGTAGAATCGGAACTCGGACGATTGTCCCGCCCCCCGGGCGACGTGCGGGAGCGCGAAGCCCTATCCTGAGTACCTATCGGCCCGTCGACAGCGACGATTCTGCGGAGGAGAGGTTCGACATGGCGGTCACCCGCTCCCTGCTCTCGCCCGCGCTGGAGCGCGCCTGCTCCTTCCTGGTCGACCTCGTGAACTCGGATCCGCAGCGCGCCAAGGCCAACGCCGAGGGGCTGGGCGATCCCGACGCCGTGCGCGCGCTGCTCCTCGAGCACCACTTCGAGGACGTCCCCGACCGGATCGAGCACGGGGACGTGCTGGAGATCCAGTCCATGCGCGAACGCCTGTGCGCCGCCTGCGACGCGGACGACATCGCCGGCACCGCGGAGATCCTCAACGACCTGCTGGTGCGGGTGCACGCGGTGCCGAGCCTGTGCCAGCACGACAGCATCCCCTGGCACGTGCACTACACGACGCCCGCGATGAGCCTCGCCCAGCGCATCGCCGCCTACGCCGGCATGGGCCTGGTCTCCCTGGTCGCCGCGGGGCAGCGCGATCGCCTCGCCGTCTGCGCCGCCCCGGACTGCTCCCGGCTCTTCCTCGACGTGTCCCGCAACCGCTCGCGCATCTACTGCGACTCCCGCCTCTGCGGCAACCGGCTGCACGCCTCGGCCTACCGTCGCCGCCAGCTCGCCCGCTGACGGTCGCCCGAGGGTCCTCGCCGGAGACCGCCGCCGCTCGGAGGCGATACCCAGACACGCCGTGTCGTGCCGGAGGGCGCGCCCTGTCCTCCCGCGCTGCGCCTGCGCTCCAGACGTCCGGGTCCAGAGATGGCTCCCCTGAGGTCGTCACGAGTAAAAAGGCGTTGACAGATGAGATTCAACCCAATAACGTCTCAATTCACCAGCCAAAACGGAGTTTGCTTCTCGCTCACTCCACCCGAACCCCTTTCCCGAACACCGAAACGAGGCATTCCGATGAAGAAGAGTTCCCGTTCGCTTCTCGCCGTCGCCGCCGGGCTCACGCTCGCCCTCGGCATCACCGCGTGCAGCAACGGCGCCCCCGCGCCGGAGGGCAGCGCCGCCCCCGACGCCGGAGCCGCCGACGGCTTCCCCGAACGACCGATCGAGTTCATCGTCCCCTACGACCCGGGCGGGTCGAGCGACACCACCGCACGGGTCTTCTCCGAGGCCCTCGCCGCCGAGCTGGAGGGCACGATCAACGTGATCAACCGCCCGGGCGGCGGAACGGTCATCGGCATGACCGAGGCCGCGGGCGCGAAGCCCGACGGGTACACGCTGACCCTCCTGCCCGGGTCGAGCTTCGTCACCGCCCCCCTCACGCAGGAGGTGCCCTTCGGCCCGGAGGACTTCGTCTCCATCGCCTCGCTCATGGAGGAGGCCTTCGTGCTCCTCACCCACCCGGACTCCGGCATCGCCTCGGTCGACGACTTCGACCCGCAGACGCGCTACACCTTCGTGAGCTACGGCCCCGCTCACCCGTCCCACCTGACCATGGCCAACCTGTTCGACGCGATGGGCGTCGAGGGAGAGGGCATCCCCTTCACCAGCGCCACCGAAGCGGTGCAGGCGACCGCCTCCGGCCAGGTGGACGTGGGCCTCGTGCAGATCAGCATCGCCCTGCCGCAGATCGAGGCGGGCACCGTCGTCCCCATCGCGGTGACCGCGCGGGAGCCGCTGCCGGCGCTGCCGAAGGTGCCCACGCTGGACGCGGCGGGCTACCCGGAGGCCGGGGGCTACCTCGCCGTCGTCGCCTTCGGCGCTCCGGCCGGGCTCCCCGAGCCGATCCTCGCCACGCTGGTGGAGGCGGCCGACCGCGCCTACAACAGCAAGGCCTACCAGGAGTACGTCTCGGCCAACCACGGCATCACCCCCGCGGTGACCGGCCCGGCCTGGCTCGAGGAGTGGGTGCCCGAGCAGCAGAAGCGCGCCCGCGCCGACGTCGAGCGCCTCGGCCTGCTGGGCTGAGCGGGAGTCCCCGACGATGACCGACGAACGCGCCACGACTGCGGACGAGCACGTCTCTCCGCAGTCGTGGCGCGCCCACGCGCACCGCATCGCCCCGCTCTTCCTCCTGATCGCGGCCGTGGCGACGCTGATCTCCTCGATCGCGATCGGGTTCGGCTCCCTCACCTCGCCGAAGGCCGGGTTCTGGCCGGCGGTGGTCTCCGTGGCCATGATCGCGCTGGCCGCGGTGGTGCTGTTCCTGCCCAACCCGGCGGCCGAGCAGATCACCCGCAACGGCCTCCTCCGGGTGCTCTGCGTGGTCGCCGGCATGTTCCTCGCCGTCGCCCTGCAGCCGCACATCGGCTTCTTCCTCCCCTTCTTCGTGCTGGTGAGCGCCTTCCTGGTGTTCATCGCCCGGCGACGGATCTGGGTGTCGCTGACGGTCTCGGCCGTCACGGTGGCCGCGGCCTACCTGATCTTCGTCGTCCTCCTCCGCGTCAACCTCTCGCTCTTCTGAGCCGGACGCTCCCTCCCTAGGCGGTTCGCATGGACATTCTCGACGGCCTCTTCAGCGGGTTCCAGGTCGCCTTCTCGCCGATCAACCTGCTGTACGTGACGATCGGCGTGCTCGTGGGCACCGTCGTCGGCCTCCTTCCCGGCCTCGGGCCGACGACGAGCGTGGCCCTGCTGCTGCCGCTCACCTTCGAGCTGGAGCCGGCCACCTCGATCATCATGCTCGCGGGCATCTACTACGGCAGCATGTACGGCGGCCGGATCCCGTCGATCCTGCTCAACCTGCCCGGCGACGCCTCCTCGGTGGTCACCACCTTCGACGGCTATCCACTGGCCAAACAGGGCAGAGCGGGGTCCGCGCTCGGGATCACCGCGATCGGGTCCTTCCTCGGCGGCACCGTCGCCATCCTCGGCCTGACCTTCTTCGCGCCGGTGCTCGCCGAGTACGCCTCGAAGTTCGGCTCCCCGGAGATCTTCGTGCTCGCCGCCGGCGGCCTGCTGCTCATCGTCTTCCTCGGCTCGGGGTCGAAATGGCGCTCGCTGCTGATCGCCTGCTGCGGCATGCTCGTGGCCACCATCGGCATGGACCCCGTCCAGGCCGTCCCGCGCCTGACCTTCGGCAACCTGGAGCTCTCCGGCGGCCTCGGCATCGTCCCCGTCGCGGTCGGCCTCTTCGGGATCGGCGAGATCCTCTACAACGTCGATCGCGGCTTCGGCGCGAGCCTCGCGAGCAGCCGGATCTCGAACGTCCTGCCGACGATGGCCGACTGGGTCGCCTCGCGCTGGGCGATCCTGCGGGCCTCGATCCTCGGCTTCTTCATCGGCGTGATCCCGGGAGGAGGCGGCACCCTCTCCTCCGTCATCGCCTACGGGGTGGAGAAGAAGATCTCCCGCACGCCCGAGCGATTCGGGAAGGGCGCGATCGAGGGCCTCGCCGCCACCGAGACCGCCGACAACGCCTCCTCGAACTCCTCGTTCATCCCGCTCCTGACGCTCGGCATCCCGCCGAACTCGGTGCTGGCCCTCATCTTCGGCGCGCTGCTCATCCAGAACGTCGTGCCCGGACCGCAGCTGGTCACCCAGCACCCGGACGTGTTCTGGGGCGTGATCGCCTCGATGTACATCGGCAACATCCTCCTGCTGATCCTGAACCTCCCGATGATCCGGATCTTCGTGCAGATCCTGCGGATCCCCGGCGGCATCCTGGCCCCGGTGATCCTGGTGGTGGCGCTGCTGGGCGTCTACAGCGTGCGCAACAGCCTGTTCGACGTGGGCGTCGCGATCGTCTTCGGCATCGCCGGCTACTTCCTGAAGACGTGGAAGTTCGACCTCGCGCCCTTCATCCTCGCGTTCATCCTCGCCCCGATCCTCGAGTTCGAGTTCCGGAGGAGCATGCTGATCGCCGGAGGCAACCTCGGGGTGTTCGTGGAGCGGCCGATCTCCCTCGGCATCCTCGCCGTGTTCGCGGTCATCGCGGTGGCGACGATCCTGCTCGGATCGGGCGCCCGGAAGGCCGCGCGGACCCGGAACCGGCCCTCCAGCACTCCGGGCGCACGGACCGAGGGGGGCGACGAATGACGGTTCCGCCGGAACGCGTGCAGGAGACCGCCGCCATCACCGTCACCGAGACGGATCGGGCCGGCCTCACGGTCGACTGGTCCCGCCCGTACCAGATGGGCGTGGTCGTGGCCGACCTGGCTCGCGCCCAGGCCTTCTTCGAGCTTCTGGGGGTCGGTCCCTTCGAGCGGGTCGCGGCGCACGACGTCGTCAGCCGGGAGATCTTCGGCCGCGCGGCACCCCCGTTCGAGCACGACACCGCGCGCGCCCGGCTGGGCGCGTCGATGGAGATCGTCCTCATCCAGCCCGCCCCCGACGACAGCCCGCAGCGGCGGGCGCTGGAGGAGCGCGGGGACCACCTGTTCCACCTGTGCTTCCACTCCGAGGACATCGACCGGGAAGGTGCGATGCTGGAGGAGCGCGGCTTCCCCGCCGTGTCGCGTGGCGCGTTCGCCGACGGCGGCCGCTACGCCGTGTTCGACACCACCGCGATCGGCGGGGTGCATTTCGAGCTGTTCCAGAGAGCGAGGGCACGGGATGACCGCCCATGATGCGAGCGCACCCCGGTGCGCACTGGTCACCGGGGCCGGCGGGGGCATCGGCCGCGGGGTCGTCGCCGCCCTGCTGGACGACGGCCATGCGGTGGTCGCCATCGGCCGGACGGCGGAGCCGCTCGGCGCGCTG
Organism: Microbacterium sp.; assembly: GCA_040392075.1. GTDB lineage: Bacteria > Actinomycetota > Actinomycetes > Actinomycetales > Microbacteriaceae > Microbacterium. Next base: position 5,491 of record JBEBWQ010000011.1, on the reverse strand, counting down.
CGCACGCTCCTGCGCGCCGCCGAGCGGGACGGCACCGACCGGATCGCCACCGTCGGCGGCGTCCTCGCCGACGAGGACACCTGGGCGGCGGCCGTGGCGCTCGCCCACTCCCGGTTCGGCGGCCCGGACATCCTGGTCAACAACGCCGCGATCTCGCCCCGCCGCGTCGGCGCGTCCTCGAGCGGCGTCACCACGCCGCGGGAGGAGTGGGAGCAGGTGATCGCGGTCAACCTCACCGGGGCCTTCCTCGGCATCCAGGCGGTGGCCCCGCACATGCGGCAGCAGGGCTGGGGACGGATCGTCGGGATCTCCTCCATCGGCGCCCGGGAGGGCTCGCGGCTGGCCGGCGTGCCCTACGGCGTCTCCAAGTCCGGCATCCTCGGCCTGACGAAGAACTTCGCCCGGGAGCTCGCCCCGGACGGCATCACCGTGAACGCCATCGCCCCGGGGCGGATCCAGACGCCGATGGCGGCCTCCGCCGACCCCGCGGCCAACGCCGAGCTGCTCTCCCGCATCCCCCTCGGCCGCTTCGGCACCCCCGACGACGTCGCCGCGGCGGTGTCGTTCCTCGCCAGCGAACGGGCAGGATGGATCACCGGCATCACGCTGGACGTGAACGGCGGCGCCTACATCGCGCCCTGAGCGCCGCCCTCGGATCCGATCCGCCCTGCGCATGCCGTTCGTGGCATACTGGCTGACGAGCCCTCTCTGCGGCTCCGGGACGAGGGACGCGTACCCCGCTTGCGACAAGACGTGTCACCGGAGGTTCGTCATGCTGTCGTGGATCGTTCTCATCGTGTCGGGGATGCTGGAGGCCGTGTGGGCCACCGCTCTCGGGAAGTCCGAGGGCTTCACCCGGCTCGTCCCCTCGATCGTCTTCGGGGTCGCACTGGTCGCGAGCATGGCCGGGCTCGCCTTCGCGCTGCGCGAGATCCCCACGGGAACGGGGTACGCCATCTGGGTGGGCATCGGTGCCGCGCTCACGGTCGTGGTCGCCATGGTCACCGGTGACGAGGCGGCCAGCGTGCTGAAGGTGCTGCTGCTGATCGGCCTGGTCGCCTGCATCGTGGGGCTCAAGCTCGTCAGCGACGCCGAGCACTGACCCGGACCGCGGCCCCTCGCGGCGGCACCCGCCCCGCGGTGTCGCACTTTCCGCATCGACACGAGGCCGGGACCGGCGATCGGGCGGCGGCGGGCACCCGCCGCCGCCCGGAGGTCCGTGTGAGGAGCCTTCGCCGTCTCCTTCCACGGACCGCCACCGCCCTCTAGGCTCGGTCCGATGCGGCACCGACGTGTCGCGCGGTGTCACATATCGTCCGCCCCCGCCGTCGAACAGAGAGATCCGTCGCACAGAGAGACGGACATCGAGGAGGAGACATGGATTCGACAACGGAGTTCGAAGCGGAGCGGCCCCGGCTGATCCGTCTCGCGACCCGGATCCTCGCCGACCCGGCAGAGGCGGAGGACGTGGTGCAGCAGGCGTGGTTGCGGATGCACGGAGCGGAGGACGGCATCGACAACCTGCCGGCATGGCTCACCACCGTCACCACGCGGCTCTGCCTGGACCGGCTCCGCGCGCGCGTTCCCGTCCCCGTCGAGATGTCGGACGGAGCCGCTCCCGGACCGGACCCGGCGGATTCGGCCGCGCTGGCGGAGTCGGTGGGCGTCGCCCTGCACGTGGTGCTCGACCGCCTCTCCCCCGCCGAGCGCGTCGCCTTCGTGCTGCACGACTCCTTCGGCTTCCCCTTCGCCACCATCGCGGCCGCGCTGGAGATCACTCCGGCGGCCGCCCGCCAGCTCGCCTCGCGGGCGCGCGCCAAGGTCCGCCAGCCCGCGCCGGAGGACCGTCTGGCCGAGTGGGAGATCGTCGACGCCTTCATGGCCGCGGCCCGTGGCGGCGACTTCGACCGGCTGCTGGAGCTCCTCGCCCCGGACGCCGCGGTCTCGGCCGACGCCGCCGCGATCGCCACCGGCACCCCGGAGCGGATCGAGGGCAGACGGCCGATCGCAGAGTTCTTCAACGGCAGCGCGCACGCGGCGCTCCCGGTGTTCGTGGGCGAGCGACCCGCCTTCGCCTGGTTCCACCGCGGAAAGGCGATGGTGGTCTTCGACTTCGTCGTGGCGAGCGATGCGGTGCAGGGCATCGTCTTCCGCGCGGCACCGGAGACGCTGGCCGCGGTGGCCCGGCGCGACGGGAGCGAGCGGCATGACTGAGAACACACCGGGGAACCCTCCCGGGTTCGTCACATCCCGGCGCCCCGCACCGTCATACAGGACGACACCATATCCGGCGGAACGATCCCGCTGGACAGCCACAGAAGCCGAACGACCACAGAGGAGAACACCGATGAAGACCATGACCTGCCGCGATCTCGGCGGCCCCTGCGACCTGGAGCACCGCGGAGCGACCGCCGACGAGGTCATCCAGGCGCAGGACCGCCACCTCAAGGAGGCCGAGAAGGCGGGCGACGCCACCCATCAGGAGGCGCGCACCGAGATGAAGGGCCGCTGGCTGCGCCCCAAGAAGGCGCTGGGCTGGTACCGGGACGTGCAGCAGCGCTTCGCCGACCTCCCCGAGGCCTGATCCGCACCCGCGTCGATACCGCGCCGACAGAGGCGGCCGGCCGCCGCATGCCACCACACGGACAGGACGGCAGGACGGGCGTCACCGCCCGTCGAACGGCCTCGGCCACGTGCCGAGGCGCCGGGTCATGGCGCCCATCGCCCCGCCCGGGGTGAGCGCCAGCGCGGTGTCGCGCAGGGCGGCGGCGACGGGGTGCGCGGCCTGCACGAGGCGCCCCGTCGCGCGGGAACGTCCCCAGAGGGACCTCGTCCGGGCACGCCGCATGTCGCTGTACCGGCGCAGGGAGTCCTCTATGTCCTCTCGATCCCGGGCTCGGAGCAGGAGGGTCAGCGTCGCGGCGTCCTCCACGGCCTGTCCCGCTCCCTGACCGAGGTTGGGCGTCATCGCGTGGGCCGCATCGCCGAGCAGGACGGTGCGTCCGCGCGTGAACGACGCGAGCGGCGCGGCAAGGTCGTAGATGTCGTGGCGCAGCACCTGGTCCGGTGGTGTCGCCACGATGCATTCCCGGACCGGAATGTGCCAGTCCTCGAACATCCTCCGCAGCGTCTCGGGCTCGTCGGGGAACACCGTTCCCAGCGGGGCGTTCCGCGTCGCGTACCAGTAGACCCGGTCGTCGGGGAGCGGCACGATCCCGAAGATCCGCCCGCGGCCCAGGGTCTCTCCCGCCTCGCCGCGAAGGTCCACGGGATGCGCCGTCACTCCGCGCCAGGCCGTGCACCCCGCGTAGCGGAGACCGGTGTCCAGGTCGAGGACCCGGCGGGTGCGGCTGCGGATGCCATCGGCCGCGATCACGAGGTCGAACGCCTCTGTCCTCCCCCGGGCCGTGATCTCCGGCGCACCGTCCGCCGACGCCTCCGCGGATGCGCCGCAGATCACGGTCCCCGCTTCCAGCGCGTCGATCAGCACCCGGTGCAGGTCCACCCGGTGGACGCTGCGCATCGACGCGGTCGCGCGGGGCGGAGCGGTGAGGAGCCATCGTCCCGAGGGTCGTCGCTGCCCGGCGCGCAGCGACGCGATCGCCCCGCTCGAGACGCTCCTCACCGCCTCGCCCAGACCCAGCGCATCCAGCGCGTCGAATGCGTTTCCGAAGAGCGTCAGACCGGCGCCGACGGGGCTCGGATCCTCCCGCTGCTCGTAGACGGCCACCTCGTGGCCGTCACGCTGTAAGCCGGCGGCGGCGACCAGGCCGCCGATGCCCGCTCCGATCACGGCGATGCGCACGTCGCCCTCCTTTTCCCTCTACAAACGTAGAGTCTCTAGGATCGTACTGTGCAGGATCAGCAGAGGACAAGGGATCGCCGCGCGGAGATCGCCGCGGCGGGGATACGCATCATCGCCACCCAGGGCGTCCGTGCCCTCACCCATCGCGCGATCGACGCCGAGCTCGGACTGGCATCCGGCTCGACCTCCTACTACGCGAGGACTCGCCGCGACCTCGTGGCGCTGATCGTGCAGCGGCTCGCCGCCCGGACGTCGGCGGAGATGGCCGGAGTGCCGCTGCCGGAAAGACTCACCGCCCCGCAGGCCGCCGCGATCCTCGCCCGGGGGATCGACGTGCTGGCGCACCGCTCGGACGAGCACCTCGCCCGGTTCGCCCTGCACATCGAGTACCGCCACGAACCGGGGATGCTCGCGGCGCTCGCGGGCGACCCGCCCCTGCAGCCGCAGCTGATCGCCGCCGCCGAGGAACTCCTTCGTGCGCTCGGCGTGGAAGAACCGGCCCAGCACGCCCCGGACCTCGTCGCACTCACGGACAGCCTGCTCATGCACCGGGTCGTGCGGGGCGCTCCGCTGGACGCCGAGGCCGTGACCCGGGCGTATCTCACCGGCCTCGTCGCGCCCCAGGTCTCCTGATCGGCCGTCGAGCGTTCTCCCGCCCAGCCCGATGTCCGCAGACAGGGCGCGGAGGCTGTGACGACTCGCAGGTCCATCCCGCGCACGGGTGACCTCCGTGCGGAGCATCGCGGTACAGTCGGACCATGGTCGAGGTCGAGATCGAAGGACCCGGTGCCCCGTGACCACCGGTCCCGTCGCCGTCAGCCCGCGCGCCACCGTGGTGCGGGCCGACAACCCCGGCGTGATGACCCTCGAGGGGACGAACACGTGGATCCTGCGCGAGCCGGGCGCCCGTGGTGTCGTCGTGGTCGACCCGGGACCGCTCGATGAGGCGCATCTGACCGCGGTCCTCGACGCGGCAGGGACCGACGGCGGGCGGGTGGAACTGGTCCTCTACACCCACCATCACCTCGATCACACCGAGTCGATCGATCGCTTCGCCGAGCTGACGGGGGCGCCGGCGCGGGCGATCGACTCCCGCTGGTGCCGCAGCGCCGCGACGCTGGCCGACGGCGAGCTGCTCGACGTCGACGGCCTCGCGGTGAGGATCCTGGCGACGCCGGGTCACACCCTGGACTCGATGTGCCTCCTGCTGCCGGCCGAGGGCTCGCTGCTCAGCGGAGACACGATCCTCGGCCGGGGCACCACGGTGGTCGCCCACCCCGACGGCGCCCTCGGACCGTATCTCGCCTCGCTCCACGCGATCCGCTCGGTCATCGGGGACGACGCGGTGCAGCGCATCCTGCCGGGACACGGTCCGCTCGTCGATCAGCCGGGCGCGGTAGTCGATCACTACCTGGCCCATCGCCGGGAGCGGCTGCGGCAGGTGCGGGACGCCGTGGCGGCCGGGGACGTCTCTGCCCGGCAGGTCGTCGAACGCGTCTACGCGGACGTCGACCCCGTGCTCTGGCCCGCCGCCGAGATGAGCGTCCGCGCCCAGCTCGACTACCTCCGCACCGAGGGCGACGAAGCCGCCTGACGGGGCGGACGGCAGAGCGGGCACGGGCGGGAGGAAACCTGTGGAGCCTAGGAGATTCGAACTCCTGACATCCTGCTTGCAAAGCAGGCGCT